>JAJXTQ010000171.1 GCA_021783685.1 Pseudomonadota bacterium
GCAGGGCCGCGACCAGTCTCTGCTGGCGCTCCGCCATGGCCTGGAAGGACACCGACTGGGGCGCTTCCGAAATGCCCTGGATGAGGCCCGTGTCCTGGGGCGGCAGGAAACCCTTGGGGATCAGGACATACAGCGCCAGCGTCAGCAGCAGGGTGATGAGGGCGATGGCCTGCATCGGCCGGGGCCGATCCAGAACGCGGGTCAGCACGCGTCCGTAGCGCGCGATGACGTCGTCCAGAAAGCGGCCCTGCGCGAGTTCGGAATGCCGCCCCGCAGGCGCGCGCTGCAACAGCCGCGCGCACATCATGGGCGTGAGGGTCAGGGAAACCACGGCCGAGATGAGGATCGAGACGGCCAGGGTGAGGGCAAACTCGCGAAACAGGCGTCCGATGACGTCGCCCATGAACAACAGCGGGATCAGCACCGCGACCAGGGAGACCGTCAGCGAGATGATGGTGAAACCGATCTGGCGCGAACCCTTGAGCGCCGCTTCGAGCGGCGACTCGCCGGCCTCGAGGTAGCGACTGATGTTCTCGATCACCACGATGGCATCGTCGACCACGAAACCCGCGGCGATGGTGAGGGCCATCAACGTCAGGTTGTTGACGCTGAAGCCCGCCAGGTACATGAAGGCAAAGGTGCCGATCAGCGACAGGGGCACCGCCACACTGGGGATGATGGTGGCGGTGAGGTTGCGCAGAAACAGGAAGATGACCATCACCACCAGCGCGACCGCCAGCATCAGTTCGAATTGCACGTCGTGCACGGAGGCGCGGATCGTGGTGGTGCGGTCGGACACCACCGTCAGGTTCACTGCGGCCGGCAAGGATTCCTGCAGGCGCGGCAGCAACTCCTTGATGCGGTCCACCACCTCGATCACGTTGGCGCCCGGCTGGCGCTGGATATTCACCAATACCGCGGGCTCCTTGCCGAACCAGGCCGCCTGACGGGTGTTCTCGACGTCGCGGATCACCCGCGCGAGCTGGTGCAGGCGCACCGGGGCGCCGTTGCGGTAGGCCACCACCATCTGCGCGAACTGCTCGGCGGTGAGCAACTGGTCGTTGGCGTCGATGGTATAGGCCCGATCCGGGCCATCGAAGCTGCCCTTGGCCTGATTGACGTTGTTCGCCCCGACGGCGGTGCGCAGATCCTCGAGACTGAGGTTGTAGGCCGTCAGCGCCCGCGGATCCGCCTGGATGCGGATGGCAGGCCGCTGCCCGCCACCGAGGCTGACGAGGCCCACGCCGCTGACCTGTGCGAGCTTCTGGGCGAGACGCGTATCCGCGAGGTCCTCGACCTCGGGCAGGGGAAGATTCCTGGACGTCAGCGCGAGGGTCATGATCGGCGCATCGGCCGGATTGATCTTGTTGTAAACCGGCGGATTCGGCAGATCGAACGGCAGGAAGGTGTTGGCCGCATTGATCGCCGCCTGGACCTGCTGCTCGGCGATGTCGAGCGTGAGGTCGAGCGAGAACTGCAGGGTGATGACCGAGGCCCCGCCGGAACTGGTGGAGGTCATCTGGTTGAGGCCCGCCATCTGCCCGAGCTGGCGCTCCAGCGGCGCCGTCACCGACGACACCGTGACTTCGGGGCTCGCCCCGGGGTAAAGGGTCACGACCTGGATGGTCGGGTATTCCACCTGCGGCAGCGCGGCCAGCGGCAAAAACCGATAGCCCAGCAGCCCCGCGATCAGCAGGGCGGCCATGATGAGCGAGGTCGCGACGGGCCGAACGATGAACGGGCGGGATGGGTTCATGGGGTCCGGCTGCCGGCGGCCGGTGCCGACTTCTCGATGACTTCGACGGCCTTGCCTTCCGACAGCTTCTCGGTGCCGTCGATGACGACACGTTCGCCCGTCTTCAGGCCGCTGCGGATCGCCGTCAGACCGCGATCGCGGGTTCCGGTCTCCACCGGGCGCGCGGCCACGGTCTGATCGCTGCCGATCACCCAGACATACGTCCCCTGTGCGCCGCGCTGGACGGCGGCATCGGGGATGACCAGCGCGTTGCGCTGCGTGTTGAGCAGCAATCGTGCGTTGACGAACTGATTCGGGAACAGCATCTCGTCCCCGTTCGGGAACTGGGCCTTCAGTCGGACCATGCCGGTGGCGCTGTTGATGCGGTTGTCCACGGCGGCGAGCTGGCCCTGACCCAGGGTGCGCGACTGGTCGCGATTGAACGCAGTCACCGGCAGCGATGCCTGGCGCAACCGTTCACGCACCTTGGGCAGGTCGTCCTCGGGGATGTCGAACAGCACACCGATGGGCTGGGTCTGGGTGATGACCGCCAGGCCGTTGGGGTCGCCGGCACGGACCAGATTGCCTCGATCGACGCTGCGCAGCCCGATCCGGCCGCCGATCGGGGCGGTGATGCGGGTGTAGTCGAGTTGCAGTCGCGCATTGTTGACCTGCGCGTGATCACCCTGCAGTGCGGCCTCGTACTGCCGCACCAACGCTTCCTGGGTGGAGACCTGCTGCTGTGCGATGGAGTCCTGCGTCAACAGTTGCTGATAGCGCGTCAGGTCCCGCTGCGCATTGGTCAGCAGTGCTTGGTCGCGGGCCAGTTGCGCCTGCGCCTGCTCGAGCTGGATCTGAAACGGGCGGGCATCGATCTCGGCGAGCAATGCGCCCTCCTTGATCATCTGACCTTCCTCGAAATGCAATGCCACCAGTTCCCCGTCGACCCGACTGCGGACCGTGACGGAATTGAGCGGGGTGACCGTGCCCAGACCGTCGAGGTAGACACTGAGATCGGCGGTTCGGGCCGTGGCGGCCGAGACCGGCGCAGGGCGCTCCGGCGCCTGGACCTGCGCTTCCGGTTGCCGGTCCCAGAGCAGCAGCGCCGCGCCGCCCGCCGCGACCGTCAGCAACAACGCCCACCCGCGGGGCCCGGCCCACCAGGTGCGCTGCCCGGGTCGGACGGAACGCTGGGAACCAGGGGTCAGGGATGTGGTCATGGAGATTCCCGAGAAGAGCGAAAGGGTGATGAGGAGCGCGAAGGTCCGTTGGGAAGCCGGATTGTAGCCGGTTCTTCCCCCAGATCGGCATCGCGCTTCAGGTTCTTGAGCCGTTCAGCCGTCATTGACCGGCCGGTGGCGTCGAGCGAACGGCGCCCCAGGCTGCAATCGGCCAAAACCCGATGGGTGACGGCTTGCCGTGGACCGACGCGCCGCTGCGTCACGGCTCCGAGGCCGGCGTCCTGACGCCGTCCATCAGGCCTTTCATGTGCTGGCGCATCCGGTGCTGGGCCTGATCGCGTTCGGCGCGATCGATGTAACCGTCCTTGTTCGCATCGAGCATCGCAAAACGACGCTCCTGCATGGCGGTAAATTCCGTCTTGCTGATGCGTCCGTCACGATCGCTGTCGGCCATGTCCCACATGCGCTGCATCATCTTCGGCGCATCGTCCTCGGGCTGTGCCTGGACAGCCATCGACAGTGCGAGAAGGAACATCGTCATCCCAAACCATACAATCCGTCGCATCGCTGCACCTCCGAATTTGAAACCCGTGCCGGCAGATCCCGGCACGACAATGGCGACTATGCCCGCGCTTGGAAAGCTGTCGCCCGCCAGCGACTTGCGCTCGGTGTTTGCGAAGAAATGCGCGTCCTGCGCATGTCTTGCCTCCCAAGTCCGGTACCCGCCCGGACTTGCGCCCGCGCATCACGCCTTTGCTGGCTGGATCCGTGGCAGGACCGAGCGCTTGAAAAATTCCGAAGCGCTCAGTCTTCGGGCTCGTAGCCCAGATTGGGGCCCAGCCACTTCTCCGCCTCGGGCATCGTCCAGCCCTTGCGCCGGGCGTAATCGGCCACCTGGTCGCGATTCAGGCGGCCCAGGACGAAATACTGCGCCTGTGGATGTGAAAAATACCAGCCGCTCACCGCGGCGCCGGGCCACATGGCATAGCTTTCGGTCAGCCGGATGCCGCAGCGCCGTTCCACCTCCAGCAAGTCCCACAGGGTCGCCTTCTCGGTGTGGTCCGGACAGGCGGGGTAGCCCGGGGCGGGGCGGATGCCGGTGTATTTTTCGGCGACCAGCGCGGCTGGGTCGAGGTGTTCATCGGGGGCATAGCCCCAGAATTCGCGGCGCACCCGTTCGTGCAGGCGCTCGGCGAAGGCTTCCGCCAGCCGGTCGGCCAGGGATTCGAGCAGGATCGCGCTGTAGTCATCGAGCTGACGGCGAAACTCGGCGACGCGCTCGGCGCATCCCAGGCCAGCGGTGACGGCAAACGCACCGATGTAATCGGCGAGTCCGGTTTCCTGTGGCGCAACATAATCGGCGAGGGAGCGGTTGGGCACGCCCTCGCGGTGCTCGCCCTGCTGGCGCAGTTGATGCAGCCGGGCGCGAACTTCGCGGCGGGTCTCGTCGGTGTAGATGACGATGTCGTCGGCATCGACCTGATGGGCGGGGAACAGCCCGATCACGCCGCTGGCGCGCAGCCAGCGTTCGGCGATGATCCGGTCCAGCATGACCTGGGCGTCGTCATAAAGGCGCCGGGCCGCCTCTGCCGTCGCCGGGTTGTGCAGGAGATCGGGATAGCGGCCCTTGAGTTCCCAGCTGATGAAGAACGGCTGCCAGTCGATGAACGTGCGCAACTCCTCGAGCGGATAGTCCTCGAACACTTTCACGAACTGGGTCGCCGCGTGGGCGGTGTGATCGCAGGCCGGCCCCTGACAGACATCCTTGGCCTGTTGCAGCAGCAGGCGCGGGCGCGGCGGGTGATAGGCCGCCCAGTCCACAGGCGTGCGGCGCAGGCGCGCCTCGCTCAGCGGCAGGAATTTTTCCTGTCGTTCCTTGTTCGCGTGCCGGGCACGGATCTGTTCGTATTCTTCCCCGATCGAGTGCAGCAATTGCGGTTTCTGCTCCGGC
>JAJXTQ010000172.1 GCA_021783685.1 Pseudomonadota bacterium
GCTGCCGACGTCGCCCAGCGCCCGCTGCATACGCTCCTGTTCGCCGGGCGACACCACGCGATGGGCGAGATCGTAGACCCGTGCCACCTCAGCGGGCAGCGCCTCGGACGACGGCCCCGCCCGTCCGAGCAGATAGAGCGCCTGCCCGGCGACCAGCCGATGCGCATCGACGACCTCGGGCGATTCACCGCCCGCCGCCGCGCCGCGCAGCAGGAATTCCATGCGCAGCAGCAACGACCGGCTCTCGCCCGGCAGCGCAGTGGAATGGGTCATGACCATGAACAGCGCGCGCAGGATCCACCAACTGCGGGCGACCGACGCCGTGGTTGCCGCCGCTTCCAGCTTTTCGGCAACCCGCGCCAGTCCCATCAGCGGCTTTCGGGCCTCACCGCCGCGCAGCACGGCCAGCGTGGCATGCATGATCCCGACCCGGTACCGCAGGGACAAGTCCTGCAGATCGGCCGGGTTCTGCCCGCGGGCATCGGGGCCGAGCCGCTCGATCAGGCCGGCGCCGACGGTTGCCGCGAATATCTCCGGCGCCGACACGGGGGACCGACTCACCGACAGCCGCAACGCGTTCACCGAAATGAGCAGCAGGGCCGGACACTCCGGCTCGCCGTCAGCCAGCAGCGACAGGTAGGCCGGCAGTATGGTCAGCATCCCGGCCAGGGCGTCGCCCATCGCAGCCGTGTAGAGCTGCGGATGCGAACAGCTGTCCAGCGCGCTGGCGGCCTGACCGATGACGTAGACCAGCCCGTCGATTTCGGCGAACGTCAGGGTATCGACCAACTTGCGCAATTCATGCCGCAGGGTCTCGAGATCCTCGGGGAGGACCGCTCGCTCCGCCAGTGCATCGACGAGCGCGCGCAGGCGATCGACCTGCTCGTGGATGCCGGGCAGCAGTGCATCGAGCGTCTGGATCTGCGCCGCAGTGCGGCGAGCGAGCGATCCGGTGGCGGTGGGAGTCAACGCCGGCTGCATGGGCTGTCTCCTCAGTTGGGCAGTTTGAAGCCTGACACCGAACGGCGCAGTTCGGTGGCCAGTTGAGCCAGGCGGCCGATCGCGTGTCCGGTCGCTCGCGTCCCCTTGGCGGCCTGTACGGTCACCTCGCGGATGGTGCGCATGCTGGTCGACATTTCCCCGGCGCGGGTCGCCTGCTGTTGGGCAGCCTCGGAAATGCTGTTGACGAGCACGGAAATCTGACTCGACACCCGCTCGATTTCATCCAGCGCATTGCCGGCGTCCTCGGCGCGCTGGGAACCCGACACCACGCCCGTCGTGCTCTTCTCCATCGACGCAACGGCTTCCTGGGTATCGGCCTGGATCATGCGCACGAGGCCCTCGATCTGCCGCGTTGCCGCTGCCGACCGCTCCGCGAGGCGCTGCACTTCGTCGGCCACGACCCCGAAGCCGCGGCCGGCCTCCCCGGCGGCGGAAGCCTGGATGGCGGCATTCAGCGCGAGAATGTTGGTCTGCTCGGCGATGTCGTTGATGAGGGCCACGATGTGGCCGATTTCCTGCGAGCTCTCCCCCAGTCGCTTGATGCGCTTGGAGGTTTCCTGGATCTGCTCGCGGATGACCTGCATCCCCTCGATGGTGCGCTGCACTGCGGCGCTGCCCTTGCCGGCCACGTCGACGGCATGCTGGGCCACCCGCGCCGAGCGCTGCGAATTGTCCGAAACCTGATCGATGGACTGGACCATGCTCTGAATCGCGGCGCTGGTCGATTCGATCTGTCCGGTCTGTCGTTCGCTGGCCACCAGCAGGCGCGTCGCCACATCCTGTGTCTCGGTCACCGCGGCGGCCACCCGTTCGGCGGTCTGGTTGATGGTGCGGACCAGTTCGCGCAACTGCTCGACGGAGTAGTTCACGGCATCGGCGATGGCCCCGGTGACGTCACTGGTCACCGTGGCCTGGACGCTCAGGTCACCTTCGGCGAGATCGCCCATCTCATCGAGCAGGTGCAGGATCGCCTCCTGGTTCTTCTGGTTCGCGAGGCGCGCCTGCAACAACAGCTGGCGCACACGCGAGATCAGTTGGTACATCACGAGGATCACCAGCCCCAGGCTGATGCCGCTCAGCACCACCAGGAAAAAAGGCTGCATGAAGCGGGTGTCGCTCACTTCCTTCAGCGCCAGTTCCTGCTGCGTCAGGCCCTCCTGCACGGTCGCCAGCCCGACCGCCAGTTGACGGGAAGCGCGATTGGCCCGGTGCAGGGCGGCGCCGTTGGCCGCGATGTAGTCCACTTGCTGATTCAGTGTGGGGTAGCGCCCCAGCATGCGGGTCAGCGTCTCGCGGATCGGCCCTTCGGCCGGCAGCGCCGTGAGACCCGCCGATCGATTGCCTTCGGCCAGCGACTGCAGCCCATCGCCGGCCCGCGCCAGCGTGGTGGTCAACTGCCGGGACAGCACCGCCGCGTCGCCGACACCGGCAAACAGCGCATCGATACCCTCACGCATCCGCTGCAAGTCGAGGCCCAGCCGCAGCGCCTGATTGGTTTGCTCCGGCGCCAGCCGTGCCGCCCGCATCTGATCGAGCAAGGCATCGAGATCGGCCATCCAGTCTCCGAGCGCCGTCTGGAACTCCGTCTGGTAGGCACGGGCACCGGGCATGATGCCGCGCACGGCGACCAGCGACTGCAGATGCGGCTGGGCCCGCGTCCAGGCCTCGATCACCACGTCGAGTCGCGCCTGGACGCTGGCCGGAACGGGATCCAGGCCGCTCTGCGGATCGCCCGACTTGAGTTTTTTGCTGGCCGTCGCGAAATTTTCGATGCTGCGGACCAGATCGCTGAAAGTCTGGCGATTGACCAGTTCATCACTCAGCGCATTGGCGACCTCGAAACTGCGCGCCGCGATGCGCTCGGCCAGAAGTTTCTGTTCGCCGGTCAACGCCATCTGTTGCTGGTCGCGCTGCTCGAGGCTGGAAAGATAGGCCCAGCCACTCAAGGTGAGAAAGATGGCGATCGCCAGTGCGCCCATCAGGAACATGGACATCCGGCGATCCGACTGCTTCCCGCGCAGGGCGGCGAGCGATATCTCAGGCATGGCGCAATCAAACCCTCCGGGCGGTGCATGTCACGGCGAGTACCCAGCGGCACTCAGCTTTTGGAATCGGCAGGCCCAAAGCGGTCTTGATAGGGCAGTAGGGCATTGCACCGTTCGGCGTCGGCGCGCGGATCAGATCGCATCCGCGCGATCACCGTCCCCGGGACGCAGGAGGAGAGGCCAATCGACCAGCCCGACCGGAGCGCCGCCATGTCGGCCGGCGACCCCCAGCCAGCGTGCGGCGGGCGCGAGGAGCGGTGGCGGCGCCTCCCGGCGCAGCCCCCCGGGAAAGCTCTGCAACCCCAGGACCTGTTCCACCGCGAGGCCCACCCACTGCCGACCTTGCCGAAGAACGACCACGGTAGGCTCCCCGCCCGGGCCGGCGTTCAGTCCGAGGAGGGCGCTGGCGCCGAGCACCGGCACCAGCGTGCCGCGCAGGTTGACCATCCCCACCAGTCCCTCGGGCGCATTGGGGATACGCATCAGCGGCGGCAGCCGCATCACCTCGACGACCCAGCGTTGCGGGAGCGCCCATTTCCGGCCGCCGGTTTCGAAGACCAAGGCAGGTGCGTGGCTCATCCGGGCGAACGTGCCGCCGCCGGACTGGCCGTTGCAGAACGACTCCATCGCCTCGAGGGCGGCATAGGGATCGGCAGGGGGCATCATTGCAGCGGCGTTCGGCGGATTCACACGCCAAGAACCGCGTGCATGCGCGGAAGGATGTCACGCTCCTCGACCGGCTTGACCACATAGTCCGCGGCACCTTGGCGCAACCCCCAGATGCGGTCGCTTTCCTGAGTCTTGGAACTCACCAGAAACACGGGTATGCGCGCCGTTTCCTCGTCCCGCGTCAAGCGGCGCGTGGCCTGGAAGCCACTCATCCCCGGCATGACGACGTCCATCAGGATCAGGTCAGGGCGTTCCCGGCGCGCCAGATCGATGCCCTGCAGCGCATCGCGCGCCTCGAGGATCTGATAGCCGTGCCGCTCGAGCAGGCGTCGCAGCGCCTGCAGTTCCGTCGGGGAATCATCGACGATCAGGATCCGCGCCATCTGTCCTGCTCCTACTGTGCGGTCTCGGTCATGGTCTGTTCCCGGTCCGCGGCGAACGCCGACACGGCCTCGAGCAGTTCCTCACGGGTGAAGGGCTTGGTGAGGTAACGCTCGGATCCGACCAGGCGGCCCTTGGCCCGATCGAACAGCCCGTCCTTGCTGGACAGCAAAACGACGGGGATCCGGCGAAAGTCCGGATGGCGCTTGATCAGGGCACAGGTCTGGTAGCCGTCGAGACGCGGCATCATGATGTCGACGAACACCAGATCCGGGCGGTGGCGAACCACCAGGCCGAGCGCCTCGTAGCCATCCTGCGCGGTGATGACATCGAAGCCCTCCCGGCTCAGCAGCGTTTCCGCCGTCCGCCGGATGGTCTTGCTGTCGTCGATCACCATGATGCGCATGGCGCGCGGGTCGGGCGTCGGTACGTCGACGCGGTCTTGCAATGAACCGTTCATGGATTTGTTCCCCGCGGCTGGATGGTTTGCCTCTTGCTTCGATTGGGTATCATGAGCCCCTGACCGGCCCACCACAGGATGCTTCATGGCCCGCCCCGAACCGACCACGCTGCCGCTGCTCGATCGTCAGGTTCATGGCCCGGTCCAGCGGCTGGAAGCCGCGCTGCTCGCCCAGCAGAGCACGATCGAATACTGGTTCCGGCGCCAGTGGCAGCACACCCGGCCGCCGCTCTACGCCTCGGTCGACCTGCGCAATGCCGGCTTCAAGCTCGCGCCCGTGGACACCAATCTCTTCCCGGCGGG
>JAJXTQ010000173.1 GCA_021783685.1 Pseudomonadota bacterium
GCGGCGGGGATCGAGCCCTACTCGTATCTGTACGAGGTGCTGGAGTCGCACCAGATCGAGTTTTCCGATCCGACCGGCGCGGCGGCGCAGAGCTGCCGCGACGGGCAGTTCGACTGGAGCCGGTTCGAGCAGGACATCGGCGAGGAACGGGACTGGCAGACGGTGAGGGCGATCGTCGAGCCGATCCTCGGTGCGCGCGACTGGGACGCCGACGCCGCACTCAAGGCGGCCCTGCTCGCCGCGTACCGGGCGGGCAAGTCACGCGCCGCCTGAGCCGGCGATGTGGATCAACTCCCTCCCGGGGCGATGGAGCCGCGTCCATTCCGCAAGAAATTCGCTGACGTAGGGATACAGGTGCACCTCGGCGGGCGCCCAGGGCTTGTAGAGATAATTGTCGAGCTGGCCCAGGGCGCAGGCCTGCAGGATGATCGACGATGCCTCATGGTCGCCCCAGGAGACGAGCAGCGCGCGCTTGGCCGTGGGCTCGATGCCATCGAGTGCGGCGCACAGGATGAGGGTGACGGCTGCGCGAGCGTCTCCGGCCACTGGCCCGGGAAAGCGTTGCGCAGCCTGAAGCAGCCGAAGTATAGGAAAGCGCACACTCAATACAAATCGCGGTCACGGGGGACAATGAGGGACGGAGGTTCCCGGACGCTAGAATGAAGGGGTCGAATTCAGGTTACGGGGCAACCATGCGGGAAGAACTCGACACAAATCAAATCAGGAGGAACGACCCATGGCCACACCCGAGACCCACAACTACGCCGTGTTCTGCGACTTCGAGAACGTCGCCATCGGCCTGAAGGAGGGCAACTACCCCGACTTCAAGATCCGCCCGATTCTCGAGCGGCTGCTGCTCAAGGGCAGCATCGTGGTGAAGAAGGCCTACTGCGACTGGGACCGCTACAAGGAATACAAGCGCGACATGCACGAGGCGGCGTTCGAGCTGATCGAGATTCCGCACGTGCGGCAGTCGGGCAAGAACTCGGCGGACATCCGCATGGTGGTCGACGCGCTCGACCTCTGCTACACCAAGTCGCACATCGATGCCTTCGTGATCGTCAGCGGCGATTCGGATTTTTCGCCGCTGATCTCCAAGCTGAAGGAAAACGGCAAGAGCGTGATCGGCATCGGGGTGCGCGGTTCGGCGTCGTCGCTGCTGATCAGCAACTGCGACGAGTTCATTTTTTACGAAGACCTGGTGCAGGTGAAGGCGAAGGCGGCGCCGAGGGCGAAGAAGCCGGCGCCCGAGAAGCCGGCTGCCGCGCTGCCGCCGGCCAAGGAGGCAGCTGTCGCCGTGGCGCCCAAGCCCGCAGCAAGCCGGCGCCGTGGCCGCCCGGCGGCGGCTGCGGACGAGGTTGCGGTCAAGGCCGAGCCGAGCGCCGAGGACAAGAAGAACCGCGCGATCGACATCGTGGTGAGCACGCTGGAACAGCTGGTGGCGGAACGGGGTGGCGAGGGCTCGATATCAGCTTCGCTGATCAAGAACACCATCAAGCGCGTCCATCCGGGCTTCAGCGAGTCGCAATACGGCTACAGCGCGTTCGGCAAGATCCTCGACGACGGGCACAGGAAAGGGGCGCTGGTGGTGGACAAGCAGGAAGGCGGCGCGGTTCTCGTCAGCCTGCCTTCCTCCCGAACCGAATGAGCCCAGCGGCAAGCGGAGGGTGCGGCCGCTGCCGCCGATCTGCTGAAGGCTAATCCCGGTCGTAGCGATCGCGGTCCCTGTCGCGGTCCCTGTCTCTGTCGCGGTCGCGTTCATGCTCGCGCTCGCGTCCCTTGTACTTGATCTCCCTGGGGTAGCGATCCGGCGGCAGTGCGCGCCAGGGACCCGACTTCGACCGCGAATAGCTCCAGCTGCGATCGTGGTCGTGGTAGTAGTAGTAATACCCGCCGTGGTAGTAGGGCACCACGTCCAGTTCGACAACCACCGGCAGCGCCGGCGCCACCACATAGCTGTGGTCGGGTGCGACGACGCACGCGGAAAGCAGAAGCGCTGCGAGCAGCGGGGGGTACAGTTTCTTGTCCATCGATGTTTCTCCTGTTGCGGCATCCGCGGGCGGATGCCTGTTTCTCGCTGTGTCTTGCCGATGTTGCCTAGCTGCCCATCCTGGGCTGCCACATGGCGATCTCCGCGCCGGTGGGGTCGCGGATCACGCTCATCCGGCCGTACTCGCCGATCTCCATCACGTCCTGCAGCACGGTCGCGCCCAGCTCGCGCGCCTTGCGGGTGGAGGCCTCGATGTCGTTTACGCCGACGTAGGCCAGCCAGTGGGGCGACTCAGGGCCGGCGAACATCCCGCCGCCGGTGCCCTCGCCGACGTTGATCATGGTGTAGGGCATCTCGCCGCCGGGTGCCGGGATGTCCTCGAGCTTCCAGTCGAACAGGCTGGAATAGAAATCCTTGGCCCGGGCGAGGTCGCCGGTATGCAGTTCGATGTGAACGAAGGGGTTGGCCATGGCGAGCCCTCCTTGGGTGCCGATTTCCTCTTTATAGACGATTGCCCCGCCTGGTCGCGCCGAGTCCAGGCGGGACACGCCCGGGGCGGGCGATGCCAGGGCCTGGCTTAAAAATGGCGTTCGCAGTGAACCAAGCGCGGCAGAGCCGAACCAACAGCCAGTCGCCAGGAAACAGGAGGGAATCTCATGCACAGCGCTGAACCCGCACGGATGACGGTCGTCGCGGTCCTCGGGGGGCTCGCCGCACTCGCGATGGGTCCGGCCCGCGCTGGGGAAACGGTCTGCGTCGATACGCTGGGCAGCATCGCCGTCGACAACCTGCGGGTGCCCGAAGGCGGGACCTGTACGCTCAATGCGACGCGGGTGAAGGGCACGGTGAAAGTCGAGCGCAACGCGACGCTGTACGCCCGTTCGGTGCAGGTCATGGGCAACGTCCAGGCGGAAAATGCGCACCAGGTCAGCGTGATGGCCAATTCGACGATCGGCGGCAGCATCCAGATCAAGCAGGGCGGCACGGCGACGATCCACCGTGCCAGGGTCGCGGGCGACATCCAGTTCGACTCCAACAGCGGGGCGTTGAGCGCGCTCGACAACAAGGTCGGCGGCAACCTGCAGGTCTTCCAGAACCGGGGCGGCGTGAGGCTTGCCTACAACACGATCAAGGGCAGCCTGCAGTGCAAGGAAAACGCGCCCGCGCCGACGGGCGGCGATAACCAGGCCCAGGGCGGCAAGGAAGACCAGTGCAGGGGGCTTTAGCCGCCTGCCGAAGATCCCCGGCGGCGCCGTGGGAGCCGGTTCACGCCCCGGCAGGCGGGAATCCAGCCGGGAAACCGCCGAAACCTGTGTGACTGACCCGCCTCGGGCGCGGCCGGATCCCGCATCAACCCGTCTCTGCCGACCAGATCGGTGATCTGACCGCGGGTGCCGTTCATTCCTTTTTTGAATAAAAGAGGCCGGGGTCGAATTACAATTCCGTCCAAGGATCCCCAGGGCCGCCCCCAGGCCGCCCTGATAATAATATTTCGACTAGGACGTTGTACGTGACCGATTCACCCCGGCCCAAGCGTGTGCTGGCCGTCTGCTATTCACAAACGGGCCAGCTTTCCAGGGTTGCCGACCATTTCCTCGCGCCGCTGCGCGAGAATCCCGCCATTGCGCTGCATGTGGAAGTGCTGCGTCCGGCGAACGACTACCCGTTTCCCTGGCCCTTCCTGCGCTTCTTCGACACCTTTCCGGAAACGGTGCATGCCGTCGCGCCGCCGCTCCAGCCGCTCTCGCTGAAGGGCGACGAGGCGTTCGACCTGGTCATCCTGTTCTATCAGGTCTGGTTCCTCTCCCCGGCACAGCCCATCACGGCCTTCCTGCAGCAGCGGCTGGCGCAGCAGTTGCTGCGCAACAAGCCGGTCGTCACCGTGATCGCCTGCCGCAACATGTGGCTGATGGCGCAGGAAAAGATGAAGGCGATGCTGGAGCGGGTCGGCGCACGGCTGCTGGACAATGTGGTGCTGGTCGATCCCAGCCCGACCATGGCCAGCCTGTTGACCACGCCGCTGTGGATGCTGAGCGGCAAGCGTGATTTCATCAAGTCGCTGCCGCCGGCGGGGGTGGACGATGCCACCGTCAGCGCGACGCGCCGTTTCGGCCTGGCCCTGTGCGATGCCCTGGACCAGGACGCGGAGCGCGGCACGGCGCCGCTGCTGAGTGGCCTGCGCGCGGCCGATGCCAATCCCCATCTGCTGGTGAGCGAAAAGGCGGCCACCCGCAGTTTCTACCTGTGGGGCAAGCTGCTGCGCGCGGTGGGCGAACCGGGCCAGCTGCGCCGCACGGCGGTACTGATCCTGTACGTGATGTTCTTGATCGCGCTGGTCCTGACCGTCGTGCCGGTGAGCCTGCTCGTCCAGTCGCTATTGCGTCCGCTGATGCGCAAGCGCTTTGCCCGGCTGAAACAGCGGTTCGACGCGCCGTCGGGCGCGGGAACGGAGAGGATGCATCGCTATGGGCAATGAGGTGTTTCTGACCCGCACCTCGTCGTTCCTGCCGCTGAAACCGGTCGGCAACGACGAGATGGAGGCGGTGCTCGGCATGGTGGGCGGCAGGCCGTCCAAGGCGCGCCGCATCGTGCTGCGCAACAACGGGATCCGCTCCCGCCACTACGCGCTCGACCCGAAGAGCGGCGAGCCGGTGATGAGCAATGCGCAGATGGCGGCGCGCGCGGTCGAGGGACTCGGCGAAGTCGGCCGGGTCGACAGCCTCGCCGCCGCCACCTCGCGCCCCGACCAGCTGATGCCGGGGCACGGCGTGATGGTCCATGGCGAGCTCGGCTGGCCGCGAATGGAGGTGCTGTCGATGGCCGGCATCTGCGTGGCGGGAGAGGCACAGT
>JAJXTQ010000174.1 GCA_021783685.1 Pseudomonadota bacterium
AATACACCGGCCGCCCCGCCTGCTTGGGCACGAAGTAGTACATGATCCCCAGGAAGCCCGCGGTCAGGAAGAAACCCACCGCGTTGTGCCCGTACCACCACTGCACCATCGCGTCCTGCACCCCGGCATAGACGGAGTAGGACTTCATCGGCCAGAAGGTCACCGGTATCTCGGCGCTATTGACGAGGTGCAAGAGCGCCACGGTGATGATGAAGGCGGCGAAGAACCAGTTCGACACGTAGATGTGCGAGGTCTTGCGCTTGGCCATCGTGCCGATGAACACCACCGCATACGACACCCAGATCACCGTGATCAGCAGGTCGATCGGCCACTCCAGCTCGGCGTACTCCTTGCCGCTGGTCATCCCCATCGGCAGCGTGATCGCCGCCAGCAGAATCACCAGTTGCCAGCCCCAGAAGGTGAACGCCGCCAGCTTCGGCGCGAACAGCGGCGTGTGACACGTCCGCTGCACCGAGTAGTACGACGTCGCGAACAGCGCGCAGCCCCCGAACGCAAAGATCACCGCGTTGGTGTGCAGCGGCCTCAGCCGACCGTAGCTCAGCCATTCCACCACATTCAACTGCGGCCAGATCAGCTCCGCCGCAATGAATGCCCCCACCAGCATCCCCACGATGCCCCATACCACGGTCATCACGGTAAACTGGCGTACGACCTTGTAGTTGTACGTCGCTTGCATGAGGTTATTGCCTCCCCGTTTGTAAAGAATCAATCTTCACCGCCGCAAACCTGCGTCCCGTTCGTGGACGGACACTATCAGTATCAGCATATCCTTATTATGCTATTACGCACTATCGAACGAAACCCTGACGGGCGTCAACTTATGCCTCGTGGGAGCGGAATTATGCCGCGGCGTCGTTGCGCGCGAGGGCGTGCAATTTCCCATAGGCTTCGAGCAGGCGTCGGTGCATGTCGCAGCCGGCCAGAGCCAAGCCCGGGGCATCCAGGCCGAAGAAACGCTGCTCCCCGGCGAGCAGATCCTTCGCCTGCTGCAGCGCCTCGGCTCCGTAAAGCTGCCGAAGGACTTCGTCATAGTGGACGACGGCGTCCAGGTTCAGCAGACTCTCGATGCAGCGATAGACGCGTCGACGAGCTTCGTTCAAGTGCTCGAAATTGCCTATCCACTCGCAGCCTTCGCGGATTGTCTCTTCATCGCCGATCGCCAGCGCCAGCAGCGTCTTGAGCTCCCCGACGCGCAGCTCCGACCAGGCCGATCCGGGATCGGCGGCGAGACCGATCAGTTCGGCCACCGGACGCTGGTCGGCAAGATCCCGTTCGTTCAGGCTCGCCAGCAGACGGGCGCAGCCTTCATCGGAGAGTGCCGGCAGGTTCAGGATGGCCGGCCTGAGGTCGTTGGCGACGCTGTTGTTCTCCCACTCGAGATCATCGACCGGATAGATTTCCGACATGCCGGGCACCAGAATCCGGCAGGCATAGACGCCCAGGTGGGTGAACTCGGCGATATAGACGTCGCGCCCGTCGGCGTGGATGCGCTCGACCAGCCAGCGATAGTCCGCCTCGGTGCTGTCGCTGAAATTCCAGTCGCAAAATTCGAAGTCCGGGCGGTCGCCGAGAAACTTCCAGCCGACGATGCCGCTGGAATCGACGAAATGGATCTCGATGTTCGGCGCGCTGGCGATTTCCTCAAAATCGAAGCCCGGCGCCGGAAAGCCGCCCAGCGCGTCGAGCGCCCGCCCCTGCAGCAACTCGGTCAGCGCGCGCTCCAGCGCGATTTCGAAGCGCGGATGGGCGCCGAAGCTGGCGAAGCAGCCTTGATCGTGGGGATTGAGCAAGGTCACGTTCATCACCGGGTATCGCCCGCCCAAGGACGCGTCCCTGACCAGGATGCCGAAACCCGCCGCGCGCAGTGCGCGGATACCTTCGGCGATGCGCGGATAGCGCGCCAGCACCGCCTCGGGCACCTCGGGCAGACACAGGCCCTCGCCGATGATGCGGAACTTGATGTGGCGTTCGAAGATCTCGGACAGTGCCTGGGTGCGCGCTTCCTGCGGCGTGTTGCCCGCGGCCATGCCGTTGCTCATGTAGAGGTTGCCGATGATGTTGACCGGGAACCAGATGCTGGCGCCGTCGCGCAACCTCTGATAGGGCAGGGCGCAGATGCCGCGCTCGCTATCGCCCGAATTCAAGTCGACCAGCGCCCGGGCTTCGATAGCGCCCGTCGGATTGTAAAAGCTGCACAGCCCGGGATCGAGCAGGCCCTCCGGCCACTCGTCTCCGTCGCCGAGCTCGAACCAGCGCTCATTCGGATAGTGAATGAAACCGCGCCGGGCGATCGGCTCGCCCAGATAGTAGTGGGTCCAGAAATAGTTGCAGGACAGGCGCTCGAAGAACTCGCCCAGCGCGCTGGCCAGCGCCGCGAGCTTCGACGCGCCCTTGCCGTTGGTAAACAGTAGCGGGCAATCGCGCTCGCGGACATGCACCGACCATATCCCGGCCACCGGATTCAGCCACGAGCGCTCCTCCACGTGGAAGCCCAAGGCCGCGAGCCGGCCCTGCATGGCGGCGATCGACGATTCGAGCGAAGCATCCTTGCCCACGATGAAGCTTTCCATATCCGGGGTTCCCGTGGTCAATCGTTTAAGAATCGTCTTCGTTCCGCACAGGCTCGCTGGATTTGACCAACGGTCGGTCGTCGTCCATCAGGATGCGGTGAGCCGGCCCTTCGAGATCATCGAACTGCCCGCTCTTCACCGACCACCAGAAGACCGCCCCGATCAGGAAGACCAGGACCACCGAGAGCGGAATCAAGAGATACAGGATATCCATCAGCGTACCCTGCCCTGCAGGCGCAGAGCATTGAGCACCACCAGCAGCGAACTGCCGGACATGCCGATGCCGGCCATCCAGGGCGTGACCCAGCCTGCCATCGCCAGGGGGATGGCCAGCAGGTTGTAGACCAAGGCCCAGGCCAGGTTCTGCCGCACGATGGCGAGCGTGCGCCGCGCCAGGCCGAGGCCCCGCACCAGTTGCTGCAGATCGTCGCCGAGCAGCACGATGTCCGCCTGGCTGCGGGCGAGATCGGTGCCGCCGCCCATGGCGATCGACAACTGGGCCTGGGCCAGCACCGGCGCGTCATTGACGCCGTCGCCGGCCATCGCGACGATCGCGCCGCGCTCTTGCAATTCGGTGATGAAGCGGTGCTTGTCCTCGGGCGAGCAGCCGCCGTGGGCGTCAGCGATGCCCAGCCCGGCGGCGAGTTCTGCCACCGCGGCCGGGCTGTCGCCGCTCAGGATGGACAGTTTCAGGCCCGCGCGGCGCAAGGTCGCGAGCGCGGCACCGGCCTGCGGACGCAGGCTGTCCTTGAGGCGGAACAAGGCCAGCCAGCCGGAGGCATCGGCCAGGGCGACGACGCTGCCGCCCTCATCGATCCAGTGCTGCGCCGCCTCGGGCAGCGGCCGGCCGTGCAGGGTGCCGGCGTAAGCGATGGTGCCCAAGCGCAGCAATTCGCCGGAAAGCCTGGCCTCGATGCCCTGGCCGCTGGTGGCGCGCACTTCCTGCAACGTCGGCATGGACGCGGGTTCGCGGGTTCGCGCGGCGGCGAGCAGGGCACGCCCGATCGGATGCTCGGAACCGGTCTCCAGCGCCGCCGCCACACCCAATGCTTGTTCCGCCGACCAGGTCGACAGCGGCAGCGTACCGATCAGCGTCAGCCGGCCCTGGGTCAGCGTGCCGGTCTTGTCGAAGACGAAGTGGTCGGCCCGCGCCAGAGTCTCGATGGCGTGCCCGCGAGTCACCAGCACGCCCAGTTGCGAGAGCGCGCCGGTGGCCACCGTCAATGCCGCCGGGGTGGCCAAGGACAGGGCGCAAGGACAGCTCACCACCAGGACGGCGACGAACACCCCCAGGGCGCGGCCGGGATCGACGAAGTACCAGAAGAGGCCAGCAGCGGCGGCGAGCACGATCAGGGCGACGAGGAAGCGGCCCGCGATGCGCTCGGTGGTCTCGGCCAGGCGCGGCTTCTCGGTGGCGGCGCGTTCGACCAGGCGCTGGATCGCCGCCATCCGCGTCGCCGCGCCGACCCGGTGCACCCGCACCAGGAGCGGGCTGCTAAGGTTCACGCTGCCGCCCGTCACCGTATCGCCGCAGCGCTTGACCACCGGCAGACTCTCGCCGCTGAGCAGCGCCTCGTCGGCCTCGCTCTCGCCTTCGATCACCTCGCCATCGACCGGGATGGCTTCGCCCGGGCGCACCAGCACGACATCCCCCGGACCGAGTTCCGCCACCGCCACGCGCACCTCATCCGCCTCCGGGTAATCCGGCAAGCGCGAAGCGACCGCCGGCACCGCCCGCGCCAGGCTCTCGATGCCGCGCGCGGCTCGCTGCCTGGCCATCAATTCCAGATAGCGGCCGCCCAACAGGAAGAACACGAACATCGTCACCGAATCGAAATAGACCGCGCCGCTGCCGGTCAGGGTCGCCCAGGTGCTGGCGAGGAAGGCGCTGCCGACGCCGAGCGCCACCGGCACGTCCATGCCGACCCGGCGAAGTTTGAGATCGCGCCAGGCGCTGGCAAAGAACGGCGCGGCGGAATAGAGGATCACCGGCAAGGTCAGCAACAGGCTGGCCCAGCGCAGCAAAGCCGCGATGTCCGGCGTCATGTTGCCGCGGTCGGCGAGATAAGTCGGTATCGCATACATCATCACCTGAATCGCGCCGAAACCGGCGACGAACAGGCGCCACAGGGCGGCGCGCCGCTCGCGCTGCGCCAGCACCTCGGAGCGCGCCGGATCGTAGGGGTGGGCGCGATAGCCGATGGCGGCGATCGCCTCGATGATCTGCGACAGATGGATCGTCCGTTC
>JAJXTQ010000175.1 GCA_021783685.1 Pseudomonadota bacterium
ATAGCGAGTTCGAGGAAGCTCCCCCCGAGGCGCCACCGGAGCGGGGACGTCCCCGGCGCCGGGGCGTTTACCTGTTGCCCAATCTGCTGACCACCGGCACGCTGTTCGGCGGCTTCTACGGCATCGTCGCGGCCATCGACGGCCTGTTTCTGCAGGCCGCGATCGGCGTCTTCCTGGCGGGCGTGCTCGATGGCCTGGACGGCCGGGTGGCGCGCATGACCCGCACCCAGAGCGAGTTCGGGCGCGAGTACGACAGCCTCGCCGACATGGTCAGCTTCGGCTTGGCGCCCGCCCTGATCGTCTACTTGTGGGCGTTGCGCGAGCTGAGCCAGTTCGGTTGGCACTGGGGGCAGGTGGGCTGGCTCGCGGCCTTCGTCTATGCCGCAGGGGCCGCGCTGCGGCTGGCGCGTTTCAATACGCAATCGACCTCGATCAGCCGGCGTTATTTCGTTGGCCTGCCGAGTCCGTCGGCGGCGGCGGTGGTGACCGGGCTGGTCTGGGTCTGCGCCGATTCCGGCATCAGTGGGGTGACCATGAGCATCCCGGCGGCAATCGTCACGGTTGCCGCGGGCGCGCTCATGGTCAGCAACATCCGTTACTACAGCTTCAAGGACATCAAGTTGGCCGAGCGGGTGCCCTTCCGCTATCTGGTGACCATGGTGGGGGTACTCGTCTTGATCGCCTTCAACCCGCCGCTGGTCTTGTTTCTCTGTTTCTTTGGCTACATGCTCGCAGGCGTGATGCAGGCGGCGCTGCGTCGTCGCAGGCGCCCGGCGACGCCGAACTGAAAAGCGGCGTCCGGGCGACGTCGGGGAGGTAGGAAAGCCGATGGGTGTTTCGTCGCAACGATTGATGATCTTCGACACCACCCTGCGTGATGGCGAGCAGAGCCCGGGCGCTTCCATGACGCGGGAAGAGAAACTGCGCATCGCCAGCGCGCTCGAGCGCCTGCGGGTCGATGTCATCGAGGCCGGCTTTCCCATTGCAAGCCCCGATGATTTCGCGGCCGTGAAGGCGGTGGCCGAAACCGTGCGCGAGAGCGTCGTGTGCGCGCTGGCCCGCGCCAAGGCCGAGGACATCGACCGCGCCGCGGAGGCGCTGAAAACCGCGGCCCGAGGACGCATCCACACCTTCATCGCCACCTCGCCGATCCACATGGAACGCAAGCTGGGTCTGCGGCCCGAGCAGGTCCTCGAACAGGCGGTGTGGGCCGTCAAACGTGCCCGCCAGTACACCGACGACGTGGAGTTCTCGGCCGAGGATGCCGGACGTTCGGATCCTGAGTTTCTGTGTCGTATCGCCGAGGCGGTGATCGCGGCCGGCGCGCGCACGGTCAACATCCCCGACACCGTGGGTTACAACGTTCCCGAACAGTTCGGACGGCTGATCCGGCATCTCATCGAGCAGGTGCCGAACAGCGATCAGGCGGTCTTCGCGGTGCATTGCCACAATGACCTCGGGTTGGCCGTCGCCAATTCGCTGGCGGCGGTGACCCACGGCGCGCGCCAGGTGGAGTGCACCATCAACGGTCTGGGCGAGCGGGCCGGCAACGCGGCGCTCGAGGAAATCGTCATGGCGATCCGCACCCGGCGGGATTGCTATGGTCTCGAACTCGGGATCGACACCACCCAGATCATGCCCTGTTCGCGGCTGGTGTCGACCATCACGGGATTTCCCGTGCAGCCCAACAAGGCCATCGTCGGCGCCAATGCCTTTGCGCATGAATCGGGGATCCACCAGGACGGCGTGCTCAAGAGCCGCGAGACCTACGAGATCATGCGTGCGCAGGACGTGGGTTGGGATGCCAACCGGCTGGTGCTCGGCAAGCACTCCGGCCGCAATGCCTTTCGCACGCGCCTTTCCGATCTGGGTGTCGTGCTGGACAGCGAGGCGGAGGTCAACGAGGCGTTCCAGCGCTTCAAGGTGCTGGCGGACAAGAAGCACGAAATCTTCGACGACGACCTGCTCGCGCTCGTGACCGATGTCGAGTGGAGCAGCGCCAACGAGCATCTGCAACTGGTCTCGCTCAAGGTCTGCTCGGAGACCGGCGAGGTCCCGCGGGCGGAAATGACGCTGCGCATCGACGGGCAGGAACGGCAGGTGGCCGCCGCCGGCGCCGGGCCGGTGGACGCGGTGTTCAAGGCCATCAAGATGGGCTGCAATGCCGAGGCGGAGCTGCTGCTCTACTCGGTGAATGCGATCACCTCCGGTACCGATGCACAGGGCGACGTGACCGTGCGCCTGAGTGATGGCGCGCGGGTCGTCAATGGCCAGGGCGCGGATGTGGACATCATCCTCGCGTCGGCCAAAGCCTATCTCAACGCCTTGAACAAGCTGATGGCGCCGGTCAGCCGCTCCCACCCTCAATACGAGGGGATCTGAGCGCAGATCGAGGAACCCGCAATGGAAGCCGCCGAACGGCGAGCCGCGCTGGCGGCTCTGGACATCATCGAATGGCAGCCGCTGGTGCCCGGCCCGCCCTCCGGCGTCGCCTCGGCGGTGGTGCCGCCTCCGCCAATCCCCCTGCAAGAAGATCTGCCCGCCGTGGACGACCTGCCGTGGGATGCGTTGCACGCCCGCGTGACGGCCTGCACCGCCTGCGAGCTGAGCCGGACGCGCACGCAGACGGTGTTCGGGGTGGGCGATCCCCGGGCGCGTCTCCTGATCGTGGGTGAGGCGCCGGGCGCAGAGGAAGACCGGCTGGGCGAGCCTTTCGTCGGTCCGGCGGGAAAATTGCTCGACGAGATGCTGTTCGCGATCGGCCTGCGTCGCGAGCAGGTCTACATCGGCAACATCCTCAAGTGCCGGCCACCGCGCAATGCCGATCCCACAACGGACCAGGCCCGTTGCTGCCGACCTTATCTGATGCGCCAGATGGCGCTCGTCCGTCCTGCCGTCATCCTCGCGGTGGGACGGATCGCTGCGCAGAACCTCTTGCAGGTCGACACACCCCTTGGCCGCCTGCGCGGAGCGAGTCACCCATTCGCGCTCGACCCGCACCATGCCATCCCGGTCTGGGTGACCTACCACCCGGCCTATCTGTTGCGCAGCCCGGCCGAGAAAAGCCAGGCGTGGGCGGACCTCAAGAAGGTGCGCCACGCACTGGAGGCGGTTCGCTCATGAGCGCGCACCAGCGTTGGGACGGTATCCTCGAGCGCCCGCTCAGCCTGCGCGATCTGCCCGCGATCATGGAGATCGAGCGTCGGGCCTATGAGTTTCCCTGGACGTCGGGGATTTTTTCCGACTGCCTGCGGGTCGGTTACACCTCGTGGGGATTGGAGGAGTTTTCGCGGCTCCGGGCCTATTGCGTGGCATCGATGGCGGCCGGCGAGGCCCACATCCTGAACCTCTGCGTCGATCCCAGCTATCAGGGCATGGGATTGGGCGGGCGCCTGCTCCGCTGCATGATGGAACTGGCGGCCCGGCGCGGGATCGAGGACATGCTGCTCGAGGTGCGACCGTCCAATGCACCCGCGCTGGCGTTGTACCGGCGCCACGGGTTCGTCCGGATCGGCGAACGCAAGGCCTATTACCCGGCGCGGTTCGGCCGCGAAGACGCCGTCGTGATGAAGCGGTCCATCGCACCGGATCCGGGCCCCTAGACGTTGCGACCGGGCGTTTTTCGGCCGGGGTCATTTGCAAATCCACGCATCCTGCACTAACGTTCACGGCAGCATGAGCCGGGACAAACCACAATAGCGACGGTTCCGGCTGCGACAGATCACAGAAACGGTTCAGGGTTAGGCAGGGCATCACTCGTCGATCGGGATACGGGCTGGCGGTTTCGCGGCGTGGCAGTGGCTGCGTCATGAAGTCGACGGCCGGCACGAGCGCCATCCGGGAGATCCGCCCGATGCCGATGTCGTCAATCAGTGGATGAGAGCCCGCCCGGGGTTCCAGCTGAATCATGGAGGAAAGAGAGAATGACAAGGAAACCGTCATTGCGTCAGACGGTGAGTGTCGGGCCATGCGCCGACCGTATCGCCCCCCGACCGGGCAAAGGCATTTGGACCCTCGCCGCCGCTGTGCTGGCGATCTCAGTTTCTTTCCCCGTTCATGCTGCGGGGCCCAAGGCCGGCCAGATCTACGCCGGCTTCGGTGGGGGACTGTTCACGCCGGAGTTCAATCTCGAGAACAGCAATCAGGCCTCGATTGCGCCCAGCCAGCAGCAACAAAACATCGCGATCCCGCGCATCAGCATCGGCCCGATCGGCTTTCGCCTGCCAATCGACATCATTGCGGCCGATACACGCTCCCAACAGTCGGACGACCCTGAAAACAGGGGCGTGATTTCGCTGAATGGCGGCGTGGGCTACCAGTTCACCGACCACTTCGGCGTGGAGGGCGGCTTGGGCCTGACCCTGCCGCGGATTCTGCTCGAAGGCCCCATCGTGAGCCGGGTGATCAGCAATGACCCCGAAACCATCAGCGTCAAGATCGCCGCACCGGCCATCATTCCCATCAACCTGTCGGCCATCTACACCTTCATCCCCGACAACATCGTCAGTCCCTTCGTGGGCGTGGGCGTGCTCTTCGCGGATCTGAACAATCGCATCGCCTTCAACGAAGCCTCCGACACGATCGGCGCCGAAGGCGGATTCGAGATCGGCTATGTTCTGGACGCCGGCGCGCGGTTCCGGGTGAACGACCAGTGGTTCGGGACGGTGGGGGTGCGCTACGGCCTCATCGACAGCCCGGAACTCGAGGATGACTACGGCAACAAGATTGCCATCGAGGATCTCGAGATTCGTGAAATCCGGTTCGGTATGGGTCTGGCGTTTCCGGGATCGATCCTGCCGTTCCTGGCGGGCAGAAACTGATTGCGCAGATTGGC
>JAJXTQ010000176.1 GCA_021783685.1 Pseudomonadota bacterium
CGCACGCCCATCGCCTTCAGCCGCCGCAGCAGATCGATGATGCCCTCGGCATCCTTCATCAACTGGCTCTCGGTCAGCTCCAGCTCCAGCTGCGCCGGGTCCAGACCGCTCGCCGCCAAGGCCGCCGCCACCGTCGCGCACAGGTCCCCGACGTGGATCTGCCGCCCGGAGATATTCACCGCCACCGAGGGCGCGCCCAGTCCCGCGTCTTGCCAGCGCCTGGCCTGGGCGCAGGCGGTCTCCAGCACCCATGCGCCGACCGCCACGATCAGCCCGGTGTCCTCCAGCGCCGGAATGAACGCGTCCGGTCCGACCAGCCCGCGCTCCGGATGCTGCCAGCGCAGCAGCGCTTCGAAGCCGGTCACCGCTCCGCTGGCGCAGCTCACCTTGGGCTGGTAGTGCAACAGGAATTCTCCCTTGCCCAGCGCGTAGCGCAGGTCCGCCTCCAGGCGCAGCTTGTCCTGGGTGTTGCGGTTCATCTGTGCCGTGAAGAACTGGTAGGTGTTTCGCCCAAGCTCTTTGGCCCGATACATCGCCGTGTCGGCGTTCCTGATCAGCGCCTCGCTATCGGCAGCGTCGTCCGGGAACAGCGTGATGCCGACGCTGGCCGAGACGAACAGCTCGTTGCCTTCGATCAGATAGGGCTTCTGGCAGCTCTCGATCACCTTGGCCGCCATCATCGCCGCGTCCTCGCTCGCATCGATGTCCGGCAGGACGATGCCGAACTCGTCGCCGCCCAGCCGCCCGACGGTGTCGGTGTCGCGCAGGCAAGCCGTCAGCCGCCGGCTGGCCTGCGTGAGCAGGAGGTCGCCGATGCTGTGGCCGAGCGTGTCATTGATCACCTTGAAATTGTCCAGATCGACGAACAGCACCGCCAGTTGCCACCCGTTCCTGCGCGCCGCGCGCGTCCCCTGCTCCAGGCGGTCGTAGAGCAGGGCGCGGTTGGGTAGCCCGGTGAGAACGTCGTAGTAGGCGAGGTAATTGAGCCGGTGCTCCTTCTCGATGTGATCCATCGCGAAGGCAATATCCCCGGCGAGCTCGGTGAGCAGGCCCACCTCTTCCTTGTCGAAGAAACCGGCCTCCGAGGCGTAGAGCAGCAGCAGGCCCGCCGCCTGGTCAGCGACTTGCAGCGGGAACACCGCCACCGAACGATAGCCCCGGCGCAGCGCCTCTTCGCGCCAGCGCGCCATCTGCGGCTCGGAATCGATATCGTTGCAGATCACCTCGGCTTGTTCACGCAACGCCCTGGTCACCATCTGGCAGCCGTCAGGCGTATCCGCGGCGGACAGGCAGATATTGTCGAGGTAGCCCTCCTCGACGCCGGCCTTGGCCATCGGCGTGATGGCAATCCCGTCGTCGCCGAGCAAGCCGACCCAAACCATCCTGAAGCCGCCTTGTTCCACCGCGATCCTACAGGCCTCCTCGAACAGCTCCTGGCGATCGTGGGTGCGCACGATCGCCGTGTTGATGCCGCTCAGCACCGCGTATAGGCGGTTCAGGCGGGTGATCCGCCGTTCGTTTTCCTTTTGCACGGTGATGTCGCGAACGATGGTCGACAGGTAGGCTAACTCGCCGTCCTCGCCCTGGTGCGCCAGGATCACCTGGGAAACCGGACGCTCGCCGCCCTCCGGGCGCAGCAGCGCGGTTTCGCCGGTCCACGAACCATGCTCGATGGCGTAGGGGATCGCCATCCCCTGAACCAGTTGCCGCGCCCATTCCGGATGGGTATCGGCCAGATGCAGACGGCTCATTTCCGATGATGAGGAATAACCAAGCATGTCCAGACCGGCCTGATTGCAATACAGTGGGATTCCGTCGGGACGAGCGGTGGCCACCATGTCGGGGGTGGCCTCGATGATCGCCACCAGCCTCGCCTGCTCTGCTTCGATGCGTTTCCTCTGCTCGATTTCCGCTTCCAGCTTCGCGGTCCGCTCTTCCACCAGGCGCTCCAGATGATCGCGCAGGCGCGCCCGGTCGAGCGCCACCGCCATCTGGTTGCCGACGCCGTACAGGACCTTCAGTTCGTCCCCGCTGAATAGTCCCTTCTCCGGCCCGACCAGGTTCACCACGCCCAGGGTGCGGTCGCCCAGCCACAGCGGCACGCTGGCGTGGTAGCGCAAGCCATGGGTGTCGCCGGTGGCACGGGCCAGACGTTCGCATTCCAGGATGTTGGTGACGTGGTCGAGTTCGCCCGAGACCAGCGCTCGCCGGCAGAAGCACTCGCCTTCCAGTGCATCGGGTGATGCCAGCGCCGGCGGCAGATTGCGCGAAGCGATGCATCTGAAACCCGACTTTTCGTCCCACAGGGAGATCCAGCCGGCCTGGATCCCGGGCAGTTCCATCGCCCGCTCCAGCGCCAGCTCCGCCGCCTCCTGTTCGCTCGCTGCCCGGTTCAGGCCTTCGGCGATCAGATAGAGTCCCTTCAATACCTGGTTGGAATGCGCCAGCTCCTTTTCGCGGCTCTTCAGCTCGTCGTTGACCTGTACCGCCTGCTCGTAGGTGGAGATCAACAGATCGAGTATCTGCTGGCGCTCGGCGGTGATGAAATACTTGTGCTCGCCCAGGTTGATCTCCACCCCCATCTGCATGCGCTGGGTCTTGCGCAGTTCCAGGTTCATCAGCAGGTAGTGGATGCGCGCCAGCAGGTACTTCTCGTCGTAGGGCTTGCGGATGAAGTTGTCCGCCCCGCACTCCAGCCCCTTGATCACGTCGAGCGAGTCGCCCAGCGTGGTCACCAGCATCACCGGGACGTGCTTGAATCTGTCGTCGTTCTTGATCGCCTTGCACAGGCCGTAGCCGTCCAGCTCCGGCATCAGGACGTCGCTGATGACCAGGGTCGGCATGAGACGCTCGATCGAAGCGAGCGCGGCACGACCGTCGCCCGCGACGCTCACCTCGAAGCCGTGTTGCTCCAACAGGTAGGCCAGCTGTGCCGCCTGGGTCGGGCTGTCCTCGGCGACGAGGATCCGGGTTCTTTCATTCTTGGCTTCCATCGTTCCATCCTCTTTCATTTGCGTTTGCCCGCCAGGCTGCTCAGCGCGGCGGCCATCTTCTCCGGCGGCAGCACGAAGGACGCGGCATCGAGCCGGATCGCCGCGCCGGGCATGCCGTGCACCACAGAGCTCGCCTCGTCCTGAACGAAGGTGGTCGCGCCCTGGTCACGAAGCAGCTTCAGTTCCTCGGCGCCGTCGCGACCCATGCCGGTGAGCAGGCAGACCGCGACCTCGCCGCCATAGACCTCGGCGAGCGAGCGGAACAGCGCCGCCACCGAGGGACGCAGGCCCTGGTCGGGCGGATCAGAGGCCAGGACGATGCGGTCGCCGCGCCCCACCTTCATCTGGACACCGTCGGGGGCGACATAGACGTGGCCCGGCAGCAAGGTCTCGCCGTGGTTGGCCAGATGCACGGGTATTTTCGCGGACTGAGCCAGCCAGTCGGCGAAGCCCTGGATGAATCCCGCCGCCATGTGTTGGACGATCAGAATCGGTGCCGGGAAATCCTTAGGCAGCGCCGCGAGCAGGGATTGCAGCGCCGGCGGGCCGCCGGTCGAGGCGCCGATGGCCACCGCCCTCAACCTGGCCGGCGCCGGATCGGGGAGCCGGGGTTCCGGGGAGGGCGGCAGTTCCTGCCGGGTGCGCGGCCAGCGCCGCACCACCCTGATCTCCGACATCAGCTTCACCGTCCGTACCAGTTCGCGTGAGCTGGCCTCGTGCTCGGGATGTCCGATGCCCGCCGGCCTTGGCAGCACCGCCAGCGCGCCCGCCGCCATGGCGCGAAAGGTCGTCGCTACCTCTTTCGGGTCGCTGCTGCCGCTGACGATGACGATCGGTACCGGATCGTTCTCCATGATCCGGCGGGTGGCCTCGATGCCGTCCAGCCTGGGCATGTGAATGTCCATGGTGATGACGTCGGGCGCAAGCCGCCGGACGGCCTCCAGCGCCTGTTCGCCGTCGTGCGCCGTGCCCACGACCAGGATGTCGGAATCGGCGCTCAACACATGCACCAGAAATTCGCGCACTGCCGGAGAATCTTCCACCACCAGCACCTTGATCAAGAGTGTCACCTCATCGTGGGTTGACGGAACGCATCGCGCGGCTAAATGAGCCGGTCGACCACCTCCAGCAGGTTGCTCTGGTCGAAGCTGCCCTTGACGATATAGGCATTGGCGCCGACGTCGATGCCGCGCTCGCGGTGTTCGCGCGAGGCCAGCGCCGTCACCAGCACCACCGGCAGTTCGGCCAGCTGTTTGTCCGCTCGCATCCTGGCGGTCAGGTCGAAGCCGTCCATGCGCGGCATCTCGACATCCGAGACGACGAGATCGAAGGCCGCGGTTTTCAGCGCGGTGTACGCATCGAGGCCGTCGACGGCGGTGCTCACGCGGTAGCCGGCCGATTCCAGGATGTTCTTCAGCAGGGCCCGCGAGGTGATCGAGTCCTCCACCACCAGGATCGAGCGACGCACGCCCTCGGTGGGTCCGCCGGCGGGGGCGATCGGCTGCGAAGCTGGCAGATTCGCGGCGAACTTCACCGCCGACTTCATCAGGTCCGGGACGTTCAGCACCGCCACCACCTGTCCCGTGCCCAGGACGCTGGCGCCGGCCAGGTTGCGCACGCGCGCGAGCTGCCGGCCCAGTCCCTTGACCAGCACCTCCTGCTCTCCGATGACCTCATCGACCCGGAAGGCGATACGCTCAAGCCCCAGGCCCAGGACGACGACGGGATGGCTCTCCGGTGCCGAGGACGAATGTCTGCGCGGCAGTTCCAGCAGCTCGCTCAGCCAGACCAGCGACACCGCCTGCCCGGCCAGCGGCATCGTCTCGCGATTCACCAGGG
>JAJXTQ010000177.1 GCA_021783685.1 Pseudomonadota bacterium
CTCGCAGGCGATCGGCCCGTGCACCAGATGGGCCACGTCGGTGATCGGCTGCAGCGCGATCTTGGCGCCGTCGAAGGCGCAGCCGCCGGCCGCCGCGCCCGGCTGCAGCTGCTTGGTGCAGCCCTTCTTGCGCTCCTTGTCCGACTTGCCCTGGTTCTTGCCGCAGCCGGGCTCGTTGAAGACGTCTTGGACGGTGCTGGACAAACTGCTCATGCGCGGGCCTCCCGGGAAAGGTGGCGGGGCCGGAGACAACGACCGGCCCTGTGGGTCTATCAGCGATTCAGCAGGAAGCGGGCCAATGCCGCGGGTGATTTGATTGCTTTTGTTTTCAACCGGATGGGGCGCCACACAAGGCAATGGGCGATGAACGGCCAGACGATTGGCGGCTTTGCGACACAGGCCTTGTGGCGTTTGTCGGAGGCCGGCCCGAACGGGAAGTGTGCGAGATCGAACGATGCGTCGGAGCGGTCGAGGCGATACGCTGCCCCGTGACGCACACCAGTCAACCGATCAGCCGTTCACGGCAAACGGCGTCACGGAGCATTCGACCGCGGACGACGGGCAGGCCGCCTGCGGGCGGACGGGTCCGCCGCCGGATCGGTTGTGGCGAGCGCGCAGAGGCTGGAATCGCACGGCGCATGCTGGCTCGGCGGGAAGGATCTACCCCGGCCCCAACGCTGGGCTTGGCAGGGGATGACGCGCCAGAAAATCGACGATGGCGGCGCTGAAGGCGTCGTTGTCGTCCCCGGCCACCATGTGGCCCGCGCCGGCGACGTCGACGAACTCGGCGTGCGGCACCAGTTCGAGGAATTCCGCCACGCCCCGGGCGCTCACCACGTCGCTGCGCTGACCGCGCACCAACAGGGTCGGGACACGAATCGCCCGCGCCGCCTCGAACAGGCCCATGTAGTCCGCCATGGCCTGGGGATTGCGGGGCTGCAGCATCTGCGGGTCCCAGTGCCAATACCAGCGGCCGTCCGCGCGCTGGCGCAGATTCTTGCGCAGACCGTCGAAATTGATGGGGCGCTCCCGGGTCCCGCCCCGATAGCCCGCCACGGCCTCGGCGGCTTCATCCAGGCTCGCGAAGCCGTGCGGGTGCGCCTGCATGAACTGTACGATGCGGCGCACGCCGGCGCCTTCCATGCGCGGCACCACATCCACCAGCACCAGGGCGTGCGCCAGCTCGGGGTCCATGCGCCCCAGCGCATGGAGCGCCGTCATGCCGCCCATGGAGGCGCCGACGATCACCGGGCGGCAGGACAGGGTTTGCGCGATGCCTGCGACATCCCGCGCCATGCGGCTCAGGGCGTAGTCTCCGCTGGGCGACCAGGCGGAATCGCCATGACCCCGCATATCCAGCGCCAGCGCCTCCCAACCCGCCCCGGCCAGACGCGCCGCGCTGTTGCCCCAGGCATGACGGGTCTGGCCGCCGCCGTGCAGCAGCATGACACTGCCGCGCCGCGGCTGCCCCCAACGCCCGAGATGCAGGTGCAAGCCGTCGTCGGTCTCGATCACCTCGAGCCGTTCCGCGGGCTGATCGTCCGTCATGGTTCCCATCGTTCATCCTCCCTGATGAATGTCGTCCTTGCCGAAGGCGCGCCATTGCGCTTCATGCGCGCCGATGTCCCATTCGGCGGCCTCGAACGCGGCATCGTCCGTGGCCAGCAGCAGCCAGGCCAGAAACTGCGCCACCTCCTCGGGGCGGCGCAACCGGCCTTCGCGGTGCAGTCGCTCGAAGCGGGCAACGCCCGCGAAGCGCTCGGATGGCGTGGCGCGGATCAGCGCCTGCATCGGGGTGTCCACCACCCCCGGCCGGGCGCTGCCGATGCGGATCGCGTGGTCTGACAGTTCCTCCCGCCAGACCTGATAAAGCATGTGCAGCGCGGCCTTGCTCATGCAGTAAGGCCCCCAGCCGGCGTAGGCGTGGTGCGCCGCCCCCGAGGACACGTGCAGGACCCGCCCGCCGGCGAGCAGCGGCAGCAGGCGCTGAGTCAGAAACAGCGGTCCTTCGAGGTTGACGGCCAGATGGGCCCGCAGCGCCTCCGGACACAGATCGTGCAATGGCCCGATGGGCTCGAGGGTGGCGGCGTTGTGTACCAGAAATCGCACTTTGGCATCCGCGCCGAGCGCTGCGGCAACGGCCGCCCGCCCCTCCGGGCTTGCGACATCGGCCACCAGCGGCTCGATCCGTTGCGGATACCGGGATGCCAGCGCGCGCAGGGGCTCGGCACGCCGCCCCACGGCCAGGACATGGAGGCCGCGCCGGGCCAGCTCGGCGCACAGGGCCCGGCCGATCCCCGTGCCGCCGCCGGTTACCACGGCCCGGTCCGCGTCCGGCAGCGCTCGCCTCAACTGCGCAGACCCGTGCCGCGCTCCAGCAGCACGAGCGCCCAGACGACGCCTGCGCCGATGGCCAGCAGCATCATGCCGTAGGCCATGGGCAGCGAGATGTCCGAATGTCCCAGCATGCCGAAGCGAAAGGCATTGACCATGTAGAGGATGGGGTTGAGCCGCGAGACGTCCTGCCAGAACGCAGGCAACAGATCGATGGAATAGAACACGCCGCCCAGATACGTCAGCGGGGTCAGCACGAAGGTCGGCACGATGGAAATGTCGTCGAAGCTCTTGGCGTAGAGGGCGTTGATGAAGCCCGCGACAGAGAGCAGCGTCGCCGCCAGCAGCATGACGCTGAGCGTGATGAAGGGATGGGCGATGCGCAAATCCGTGAACAGGAGCGAGACGCCCGTCACCATCCCCGCCACCAGCATGCCGCGCACCACCCCGCCGGCCACGAAACCGGCCAGGATGACGTGGCTGGGCACCGGCGCGACCAGCAGTTCCTCGACGAAGCGCTGGAACTTGGCGCCGAAGAAGGAACTCACCACGTTCGCATAGGCGCTGGTGATGACGGACATCATGATCAGCCCCGGCACGATGTAGTCGACGTAGTCGTGCCCGCCCATGGTGCCGATGCGTCGGCCGATGAGGTTGCCGAAGATGACGAAATAGAGCGTCATGGTGATCGCCGGCGGAATCAGGGTCTGCGGCCAGATGCGCAGGAAACGGCGGATTTCCTTGCGGAAGATGGTCTCGAACGCGATGGCGTAACGGCTCGATCGGCGCGGGGCGGCGGCGCTCATGCGCCAACTCCCGCATCAGCGACATCCGGGGCATTCGCTCCCACCAGTTGCACGAACAACTCCTCCAGACGATTGGCCTTGTTGCGCATGAAGCGGACGCGGATGCCGCGTCCCTCGAGCCACGCGAACAGGCTGTTGAGATCCTGGTCGGCCCGCACATCCACCTCGAGGGTCTGCGCGTCATTCAGCCGCAGCGGGTAATCGCCGCTGGCGGGCAGGACGTGAACCGGCTCGGCCAGCGTCAGCACCAGGGTTTCGGTCCCCAGCCGCGCGAGCAGATCCCGCATCGCGGTGTGCTCGACGATCCGGCCGTGGTCGATGATGGCGATGTTGCGGCACAACTGCTCGGCTTCCTCCAGATAGTGCGTGGTGAGGATGATGGTGACCCCCTGCGCGTTCAGCGCCTGCAGAAAGGTCCACATGCCGCGGCGCAATTCGATGTCCACCCCGGCGGTCGGCTCGTCCAGGATCAGGAGGCGCGGCTCGTGCACCAGCGCCCGCGCGATCATGAGCCGCCGCTTCATGCCGCCGGAGAGGTTGCGCACCACATCGTCCCGCTTGTCCCAGAGGCCCAGCGCTTTCAGATAGTGCGCCGCGTTGCGCTCGGCGGTTCGCCGGGGCACTCCGTAATAGCCGGCCTGGTTGAGCAGCACGTGCTGCACCGTCTCGAAACCGTTGCAGTTGAACTCCTGGGGCACCACGCCCAGGCAGCGCTTCACCGCTTCGAGGTCGCGGTCGAGATCGTGGCCGAACACCCGCACCTGTCCGCCCGTCTTGTTCACCAGCGCGCTCAGGATCCCGATCAGCGTGGACTTGCCGGCGCCGTTCGGCCCCAGCAGCGCGAAGAAATCCCCGGCGGCCACCGTCAGGCTCACATTCTTCAGCGCCTCCACGCCGCTGGCGTAGGTCTTGGCCAGGTGTTCGATGACGAGGGCCGGCGCATCGGCCGGTGAAACCGTGTTGTTCATGCGGTGTTACCCAAAGCTCGTTGACCCGATGATCGATCCCGGCCGGACGGGGCGCCGACGGCGCACCGCTATCAATTCGGCCACCACGGCCACGGCGATCTCGGCCGGCGTCCGGGCGCCGAGATCCAGCCCAGCCGGCGCCCGCAGCGCGGCCTGCTGCGCCGCCGTCAAACCGGCCTGCGCCAGATCGGCGTGGATCAACGCCGCGCGATGGTGGCTCGCAATCAGCCCGACGTAAGCCCAGGACCGCGCGAGCACCTGACGCAGGATCAGATGATCGCCCTTGTGCTGGGTGGCGATGATCACGCAGTCCTGCGCATCCGCCCCGTTCAAGGCGGCATAGGCCGGATCGTCGCTCACCACCGCAAGGGCGGCGGGAAACCGGGGCGCTTCGGCGCGCGTGTCCAGCACCGTCACCGGAAAGCCGGCCAGCGCCGCCTGCGTGCACAGGGCCTCGGCCAGGGGACCATGACCCAAGACCCACAGCATCGGCGGCGGCAGAATGGGATCGATGAAAACGGTCATGGCACCTCCGCAGGGCATGCCCGCCCCCAGCACCTCGCTGCGCAGGTCCAGTGTCAGCAACTCGCCCTGCGCCGTTCGCTGGCTTTGCACCGCGATCTCCGCGACCCGCGCCTGGGCGCAGCCGCCCCCGACCCAGCCGGCCAGCAGCTTGCCCTGATCATCGAATACGGCCTTGGCGCCGAGATCGGAGATCGG
>JAJXTQ010000178.1 GCA_021783685.1 Pseudomonadota bacterium
CCCGCCCATGCTGATGCCCATCACGTGGGCCTGCAGCCAACCGAGCGCGTCCAGGATGATCTCGGCATCGCCGGCCAGCTGATCCATCGTGTAGGGCCCGTCCGGGACATCGCTCTCCCCCATGCCGCGGTTGTCGAAAACGGCCACCGGACGGTCCGCGGCCAGTGCCTCGGGCAGGTCCTGCCAGTCTTCCTTCACGCCCGACAAGCCCATGATCATCAACAGCGGCCGTCCTGAGGCGCCGCCATTGAAGACACGATAGGTCAGGCGCACCGGGCCGGATTGCGCATCGGCGGTCGAGATCGGGATCATGGGTGACATCCAGTGTCGAGTTGATCAATCAGATGCCAGTCTAGCAAGCGACCGGCGGCGCCGCGCGCCACAGGCGCACTCGACGCGCTTGAGACCGTTCCGGAGGCCGCGCCATACTGGGGGCCCGACTACAGCAACGGGAATGGACGCCATGGGCGCGAAGGTCTATCCGGTTTTCGAACACATCGCTGGCGAGGCACGCATCGATGCGGCGCGCTATGCAGCGCTGTATGCGCGCTCGGTGGCCGAGCCCGAGGCGTTCTGGGCCGAGCGGGCCCGCGCCGTCGTGGACTGGATGCGCCCCTTCGAGCGCGTGCTCGACTGGCACTGGGACGCGCGCGAGGTGCACACGCGCTGGTTCGAGGACGGGGTGCTCAACGTCTCGGCGAACTGCCTGGATCGCCATCTCGCGACCCGGGGTGACAAGACCGCCATTCTCTGGGAGGCCGACCAGCCCGGCCAGTCCCGGCGCCTGAGCTACCGCGAACTGCACACGGCCGTCTGCCGGCTGGCCAATGCCCTGCGCGCCGAGGGCGTGGTCAAGGGCGACCGGGTCTGCCTCTACCTGCCCATGATTCCGGAAGCCGCCATCGCCATGCTCGCCTGCACACGCATCGGCGCCGTCCATTCGGTGGTCTTCGGCGGCTTTTCCGCCAGCGCCCTGCGCGACCGCATCCAGGACGCCGATTGCCAAATCGTCATCACCGCCGATGCCGCGCGGCGCGGCGGCAAGACCGTCCCGCTGAAGGCGCAGGTGGATGCGGCGCTGGCCGAGTGCCCCGCGGTGCGCCGGGTGGTCGTGGTGCGCCACACGGGCACGGCCATCGACTGGCAGGAAGGCCGTGACGCAGACTATCAGACGCTGGTCGATGCGGCCGGCCCGGAGTGCCCGCCCGAGCCGATGGGCGCCGAGGATCCGCTCTTCATCCTCTACACATCGGGCTCCACCGGCAAACCCAAGGGCGTGCTGCACACCACCGGCGGCTATCTCGTCTACGCCGCCAGCACGTTCGCCGAGGTCTTCGATTACCGCGAATCGGACGTCTTCTGGTGCACCGCCGACGTCGGCTGGATCACGGGTCATTCCTACGTGCTCTACGGTCCGCTGTGCAACGGCGCGACCACCGTGATGTTCGAGGGGGTGCCGACCTACCCTGACGCCGCGCGCTGCTGGCAGGTGATCGATGCGCACCAGGTGACGATTTTCTACACTGCGCCCACCGCCATCCGCGCCCTCATGGCCTGCGGCGATGCGCCGCTCGCCGGCAGCAGCCGTGCCAGCCTGCGCCTGCTCGGCACGGTCGGCGAACCCATCAATCCCGAAGCCTGGGAGTGGTATTTCCACAAGGTCGGCCAGGGTCGCTGCCCGATCGTCGACACCTGGTGGCAGACCGAGACCGGCGGCATCCTGCTCAGCCCCCTGCCGGGCGCCACGCCGCTCAAGCCCGGCGCCGCCACCCGGCCGCTGTTCGGCGTCCAGCCTGCCCTGCTGGACGAAGCCGGTCGGGACATCGCAGGGCCGGGCGAAGGCCGACTGGCGCTGAAGTTCCCCTGGCCCGGCATGGCGCGCACCGTCTACGGCGACCACACCCGCTTCGTCGACACCTACTTCTCGACCTTCCCCGGCTACTATTTCACCGGCGACGGGGCACGGCGCGATGCCGATGGGGATTACTGGATCACCGGCCGGGTGGACGACGTACTGAACATCTCGGGCCACCGGCTCGGCACCGCCGAGATCGAAAGTGCGCTGGTGCTGCATCCGGCCGTGGCCGAGGCGGCGGTGGTCGGTTTCCCGCACCCGGTCAAGGGCCAGGGCATCCACGCCTATGTGACGCTCATGGAAGGCATCGATCCCGATGCGACGCTGGAAGCCGAACTGAAAGCGCTGGTGGCGCGCGAAATCGGCCCCATCGCCCGGCCCGACGTGATCCAGCTCGCCCCCGCGCTGCCCAAGACCCGCTCGGGCAAGATCATGCGCCGCATCCTGCGCAAGCTCGCCGCCGGGGAAACCGAAGGACTGGGCGACACCTCCACGCTGGCCGATCCGGGCGTGGTGGACAGCCTCAAGCCGCCGCAGGCTGGCGCCTGATCCGGGACGCCCGCTGCCCGCCGCTCTTCAGCCGCGGGCCGCTCCGCCCGCCCGGTGCCAACGCTCGAATCCGGCCGCCAGATCGGCAATGAGATCCGCCGGCTCCTCGAGGCCCGCATGGATGCGCAGCCAGGGGCCGGCCGCCGTCCACGGCGTGGCCGTGCGCGAGTGTTCGGGATGCACCGGCAGCAGCAGGCTCTCAAAGCCGCCCCAGCTGTAGCCCAGGCCGAACAGCCGCAGGCCGTCGACGAACGCAGCCAGCGCCTCGGGCGTGCACGGCGCCAGCGCGAGGGCAAACAGCCCGCTGGCGCCGCGAAAATCCCGCCGCCACAGGGCATGGTCCGGATCCTGCGGCCAGGCGGGGTAGCGCACACGCCGCACCTCCGGGCGCGCGCTTAGCCAGTCGATGAGGGTGAGCGCCGTCGCCTGATGTCGCGCCAGCCGCACCGCCAGCGTCCGCAACCCGCGCAGGCCGAGCGCGCATTCCTCGCTGCCGGCACAGTGTCCCAGCGCCACCGCGGTCTTCTTGATGCGCTCGTAATGCGCCGCCGCGACGTTGATGACGCCCAGCATGGCGTCGGCATGGCCCTCCACATACTTGGTGGCCGCATGGATGGACACGTCGACGCCGTGGTCGAAGGCCTTGAAATACAGCGGCGTGGCCCAGGTGTTGTCGAGCGCCACAGGAATCCCGCGCGCGTGCGCCACCTGGCAGATGGCAGGCAGGTCCTGCACCTCGAAAGTGAGCGAGCCGGGTGATTCGGTGAAGATCAAGCGGGTTTCGGGGCGGATCAGTGCGGCGATGTCCGTGCCCAGCGCCGGTGAATAGTAAGTCGTGCTCACCCCCAGGCGCGCCAAAAAACCGTCGCAGAAAAGCCGCGTCGGCCCATAGACGGTATCGACCATGAGCAGATGATCGCCCGGGGTCAAAAAGGCCAGCAGCGTCGTGGTGATCGCCGCCAGTCCGGACTCGACGGCCACTGCCCGATGGGCACCCTCCAGCGCCGCCATGGCCTCTTCCAGCGCGAAGGTCGTCGGGGTGCCGAAGCGGCCGTAGTAGGTGCCTGTGAAAGGCTGGCGCGAGGCGGCTTCCAGCGCAGCCAGGCTGGGAAAGAGCACGGTGGAGGCGCGATAGACCGGCGGATTGACCACGCCGTCGAAGCGCTCGGGGTCGCGCCCGAGATGGGCCAGGGCGGTTTCGTCATGCACAGCCGTTCTCCGGGGCCGGGGCGGTCACGGACCGTCGCCGACCCGCCGCTGCAGATTGCGGATGCCCCGGCGACCGATCAGCAGCAACAGCACCGGGGCTCCCGCCAGAAGATGCCAGTAATAGGTGGAAAAACGCCAGAGCAGGATCGCGGTCGCCAGTTGCGGCGCGGCCACATAGGGCGCCAGCAGGGCCGTCGACCCGAGTTCCGCCACACCCGCCCCGCCCGGCAGCAGGCCGATCTGCCCGGCGCTCAGCGCCACCATCTGCACCAGAAACACCGTCGCCCAGGCCAAGGGGACGTTCAGGCCCCAGAGCACGACATAGAGCACGCTGTAGCGGGTGATCCATTGCAGGGCGCAGACGCCATAGATCGCCGCCAAGCGGGGTTTCGGGATCGCCAGCAGGTCGTGGACCCGACGCCGGAACAGCAACGCAAAACGGCCGATGCGCCGCCGCGCCGTCGGCGCCACACCGGTCAGATCACCCAGCGCTTCACCCCAGCGCAGGATGCGCCGGAAACGCAGCAGCGCCAGCGCCGACAGCGCCAGCAAGGCGAGCAGCACCGCGACCGCAGCCATCGCCCCGGCCTCCAGCCCCGGCGGCCACAGCGGACACCACCACACCACCAGCGGGATCAGCACGATGAAGAAGGTGAGATCGACGAATTGATCCATGGTGTAGAGCGCCGCGCCGTCCGCGCCGCGCAGCCCGTGCCGGCCCAGCAGGGTCGCGTAGGCCACCGGCCCCGCCAGTCCCAGCGGCGTTGCGTTCACCACGCACTCGGTCGCCATCACCGTTGCGAGCGCCTCGCGCTGACCGAGTCGCGCGCGCCCCGCAGCCATCAGCCGCAGCCGCAATGCGCTGAAATTCCAGGCGATCAGCGCCAGAAGCGGCCCCAGCACAAACAGCGGCCAGGGCACCTGGTGCAGCAGGCGCAGCGCCTCGCTGCCGCCGTACCAGAGCGGCACCGCCAGACCGGCCAGAACTGCGAACCCGAGCAAAATCCAGGGGTGATGCCGCAACGATGCTCCTCCGCTCAGGGCCAGCGCGCCATCCAGGCCCCCTTGGTCAAGATTTCCCGGTCCCGCATCAGCCGGTCGATGGCCTGCATCCACCAGCGCGCCACGGCCGGATGCGCCAGATCGGCCGGATGGATGTCGAGTCTGATCGCCGCGCTGTTGCGACCCCG
>JAJXTQ010000179.1 GCA_021783685.1 Pseudomonadota bacterium
CAGATTCCCAACACCAATCCGCCGAAGTTCCATACCCGCTACGACGCCTTTTCCGACCGGAGCTTTCCCGAGGTGCAGGAGCCGCTGCTCGACCTCCCGGGTGTCGTGTATGCCGGCGCCGTCGATACCAACGGCTACTTTCCCACGCACAACAGGAAGTTCTCGCAGGACCTCACCAACGACTACGAGACCGACCTCGCGAACAACCGGACCAAGCGCATGTTCCAGGATCGCACCGGCATCAAGTGCGCCCGCAACCAGCGGAAATTTCTGCTACAGACTTACCAGCGCGACACCGGCGAGATCATGCACGACCTGTCCGTGCCGATACGCATCAGGGGCAAGCACTGGGGCGGCTTCCGCGTCGGCTATCGCAGCAGCAGGTGAGAAAGCAGCAAGAGGGAAGCCCGCGCCGGCAGCGGCGCGGGGACTTCCGCTTGGAACATTACATGGTCGCCTGCTTCGCCGCCTCGACGAATTCCGGGATCTGGTCGAAATTCATGTAGCGGTAGATGTCGCCCGCGCTTTTAGCCAGGGCGCCGATGTTGGCCATGTATTCGGCCGTCGTCGGCATCTTGCCCAGGAGCGCGCAGACCGAGGCCAGTTCCGCCGAACCGAGATAGACGCGGGTGTCCAGGCCTAAGCGGTTGGGGAAGTTGCGCGTCGAGGTGGACATCGCGGTCGAGCCCTTCCGGATCGACGCCTGGTTGCCCATGCACAGCGAGCAGCCGGGCATCTCCATGCGCGCGCCGGTCCTGCCCAGGACGCCGTAGTGGCCCTCCTCGGAGAGCAGCTGCTGATCCATCTTGGTCGGCGGCGCGATCCACAGGCGCACCGGCAGGTCGGTCTTGCCGTCGAGCAGCTTGGAGGCTGCGCGGAAGTGGCCGATGTTGGTCATGCAGCTGCCGATGAACACCTCGTCGATCTTGTCGCCGGCGACCTCGGAGAGGAACTTGACGTCGTCCGGATCGTTCGGGCAGGCGACGATCGGTTCCTTGATCTCGGCCAGGTCGATTTCGATCACGTGGGCGTATTCGGCGTCGGCGTCGGGCGTGAGCAGCTTGGGATTGGCGATCCAGGCCTGCATCGCCTGGATGCGCCGGGCGAGCGTGCGCTTATCCTCGTAGCCGGTGGCGATCAGCCACTTCAAGAGCGTGATGTTCGAGTTCAGATATTCGATGATGGGTTCCTTGTCCAGGCGCACCGTGCAGCCGGCGGCGGAGCGCTCGGCCGAGGCGTCGGACAGCTCGAAGGCCTGCTCGACCTTGAGTTTGGGCAGGCCCTCGATCTCCAGGATCTTGCCCGAGAAGGCGTTTTTCTTGCCCTTCTTTTCGACGGTCAGCAGACCTTGTTTGATCGCATAGAGCGGGATGGCATTGACCAGATCGCGCAGCGTGATGCCCGGCTGCATCTCGCCCTTGAAGCGCACCAGGATGGATTCGGGCATGTCCAGCGGCATGACGCCGGTGGCGGCGGCGAAGGCGACCAGGCCCGAGCCCGCCGGGAAGGAGATGCCGATCGGGAAGCGGGTGTGGGAGTCGCCGCCGGTGCCGACGGTGTCGGGCAGCAGCATGCGGTTCAGCCAGGAATGGATGATGCCGTCGCCCGGGCGCAGGCTGACGCCGCCGCGGCTGGACATGAAGGCGGGCAGCTCGTGGTGCATCTTGACGTCGACCGGCTTCGGGTAGGCGGCGGTGTGGCAGAAGGACTGCATCACCAGGTCGGCGGAGAAGCCCAGGCAGGCGAGATCCTTCAGCTCGTCGCGGGTCATCGGGCCGGTGGTGTCCTGAGAGCCGACCGAGGTCATCCTGGGCTCGCAGTAGGTGCCGGGGCGAATGCCGCGCCCTTCCGGCAGGCCGCAGGCGCGGCCGACCATCTTCTGCGCCAGGCTGAAGCCGCGGCCCGAATCCTTCGGGCTCTGAGGCAGGCGGAAGACCGTCGATGCCGGCAGGCCCAGCGCCTCGCGCGCCTTGGCGGTGAGACTCCTGCCGATGATCAGCGGGATGCGGCCGCCGGCGCGCACCTCGTCGAACAACACCTCGGACTTCACCTGGAACTCGGCGATCAGCTGGCCGTTCTTGAAGGCCCTGCCTTCATAAGGGCGCAGCTCGACGACGTCGCCCATTTCCATTTTCGAGACATCGAGCTCGATCGGCAGGGCGCCGGCGTCCTCCATCGTGTTGAAGAAAATCGGCGCGATCTTGGCGCCGAGGCAGAAGCCGCCGTAGCGCTTGTTGGGCACGAAGGGAATGTCCGCACCGGTGTACCAGAGCACCGAGTTGGTCGCGGATTTTCTCGAAGAGCCGGTGCCGACCACGTCGCCGACGTAGGCGATCGGGTGGCCCTTCTGCTTCAGTTCGGCGAGCAGCGCGAGCGGCTTGTCGGCCAGGCCCGGACGCGGATTCTTCAGCATCGCCAGCGCGTGCAGCGGAATGTCCGGACGGCTCCAAGCTTCGGGCGCCGGCGACAGGTCGTCGGTATTGGTTTCGCCCGGCACCTTGAAGACGGTGACGGTGATCGATTGGGGCACTTCCGGGCGCGAAGTGAACCACTCGGCCTCCGCCCAGGATTTCAGCACGGCCTTGGCGTTGGCGTTGCCGGGTTTGCCAACCGAGTCGGCTCTCTCCTTGACGTCGTGGAAGGCATCGAAGATCAACAGCGTCTTGGCCAGGCCGGCGGCGGCGATCGGTCCGACGACGGCGTCATCCAACAGCTCGATCAGCGGCCCGACGTTGTAGCCGCCGAGCATCGTGCCCAGGAGTTCGGTGGCCCGCTCGCGGGAGAGCAGCGGGCAGCCCTCCGTGCCCAGCGCCACCGCGGCGAGGTAGGAAGCCTTGACCTTGGCGGCGTTGTCGACGCCGGCCGGAACGCGCTGGGTGAATAGTTCGAGCAGGAAGGCTTCTTCGCCTTTCGGCGGATGCTTCAGGAGTTCGATCAGCTCGGCGGTCTGTTCCGCCGACAGCGGCAGCGGCGGGATGCCGAGGGAGGCGCGTTCGGCGGCGTGTTGGCGATAGGCTTCTAGCATGGCGACATCCTTTTCTTGAAAATCGATCACTGAAAAAATTGGTCCCGGGCGGCGGCGGGAAGTTCCATGCCGGTGGCGCGGGCGCTTTGCAACAGCTCCCAGTAGTAGCGATAGGAGGCGCGGTCGTGCAGCTTGCCTTCCTGCTGGATCGGGCCCCAGTCGGCCTCCTGGGCGGCGATCAGAATCTCCGCCGCCTGCACCACCTCGGCGAAGTCGGGCCGCATCGCGGCAACGATGGCTTCGATCTGGGACGGGTGGATGCTCCACATGCGCAGGAAACCGAATTCCCGGCGCGCGCGCCGGGCATCCTCGGCGACCACCGTGGCGTCGCGGATCTCGACGCTGACGTTGTGCGTGGGCACCACGCCGTTGCCCAATGCCGCCGCAACGATCTCGCACTTGGCGCGCTGGATCAACGGGTGCTCGAACTGGCCCGGGCTCCTCATGGCGGCAGCGGGAATCGCGCCGTGGTGGCTTGATACGAAATCCATCAGGCCGAAATCGAGCGACTCGACGCCGGACAGGGCGGCGATCCGCCAGGCGTCGTGCAAGGCGCCGGGCGTCTCGATCAGCACGTGCACCGGTATCCTGCGGTCGACGCCGTGACGCCGGCAGGCGTCATTGACGGCGGCGATCTGGATCATCGCGTCCTCCATGCCGCCGACCTTGGGCAGCACGACGTAGGCCAGGCGCGTCCCGGCGCCGCCGACGACGATCTCGACGTCGTCCTGCCAGTGCGGGTGGCTGATGTCGTGGATGCGTGCGCCGACGCGGCCGTACCGGTTGTCGGCGGAGGCGATCTGCGCCGCGACCATGATCGCGTGTTCGCGCTCGAAGCCTGCGGGCGCGCCGTCCTCGCAGTCGCAGGAGAGATCGAAGATCGGGCCCAGCTCTTGCTGCAGGAGTAGCGCCTTGTGAATCAGCTTCTCGCTGCCGGCGTAATGCTCGCAGGCGGCGAGCGCGGGAAAGGGTTTCTCGCCGCGATGGAGCACGGCCTCGGGATGGAGACGATCGCCCTTGGCCATCACTTCACCATCCCGTGCGTTGCCCGAATCAGCCGAGCAGGTGCTTGATGCCGTCGCGCTCTTCCAGCAATTCCTTGAGCGTGAGATCCATGCGCTCGCGGCTGAAGGCGTCGATTTCCAGGCCGGTGACCCGCTGGTACTTGCCGTCGGCGCAGATGCACGGAACGCCGTAGATCATGCCTTCGGGGATGCCGTAGGAACCGTCGGAGCAGATGCCCATGGTCACCCACTGGCCGTTGCTGCCCAGCGACCAGTCGCGAATGTGGCCGATCGCAGCATTGGCCGCGGAGGCGGCGGACGACAGGCCGCGCGCCTCGATGATGGCGGCGCCGCGCTTGCCGACGGTGGGAATGTAGCTGTCGCGATACCAGGTCTGGTCATTGACCAGGGCCACCGCATTCTTGCCGGCGATGGTGGTGTACCGGATGTCCGGATACATGGTCGGCGAGTGGTTGCCCCAGACCGCCATCTTCTCGATCTCGGTCACCGCGTGGCCGGTGCGCGCGGCCAATTGCGACATCGCGCGGTTGTGGTCCAGGCGCATCATCGAGGTGAAGTTTTCGCGCGGCAGGTCGGGCGCCGAATTCATCGCGATCAGGGCATTGGTGTTGGCCGGGTTGCCGACCACCAGCACCTTGATGTCGCGCGCGGCGACCTCGTTGATGGCGCGGCCCTGGGTGGTGAAGATGGCGCCGTTGGCTTCGAGCAGGTCCTTCCTCTCCATGCCC
>JAJXTQ010000180.1 GCA_021783685.1 Pseudomonadota bacterium
CGCGACCGGTCTGGCACTCGATCTCTACGTGCCGGCCGGTGCCCGCGCGGCCCCGGTCGCGGTGTTCTTCTACGGCGGAAGCTGGCAGGACGGCCGGCGCGCCGACTATCGATTCGTCGGCGAGGCGCTGGCGCGTCAGGGCATGGTGGTGGCGATTCCCGACTACCGGCTGTATCCGGCGGTTCGCTTTCCGGCCTTCCTGCACGATGCGGCGCGGGCGGTGGCCTGGACGCAGGCCCATGCGGCCGAACACGGCGGTGATGGGCGGATGCTGGTGCTCATCGGGCACTCGGCCGGCGCCTACAACGCCGCGATGCTCACGCTCGATCCGTCGTATCTCCGGCAGGCCGGAGTGGACCGGGCCGCCGTGCGCGGCATGATCGGACTCGCCGGGCCGTATGATTTTCTTCCCCTGCGCGACCCGGCCTTGCAGGACATCTTCGCGCCAGCCGGCGATCTGCGCCTGAGTCAGCCGATCACCTACGTGGACGGCCACAATCCGCCCATGCTCCTGATCCACGGCCGTGACGACCGCCAGGTCAGCCCCGGCAACACCGCCCGCCTCGCCGCGCGGGTCGGGCAGGCGGGCGGACCCGTGTCGGTGCGTCTCTATGACCGGATGAGTCATGTCTTTGCCGTGGCCAATCTGGCCGCGCCGCTGCGCTGGCGCTCGGACTTGCCGGAGACCATCGGGGACTATGTGCATCAGCTGTCCGGGCCCGATCCGGCCCGCCCGGCGGCGCATGCCGCAGCGTCCGATCCCGGCGGCGCTCCGCGCTGAAACGGTGCCTGCCGTCCGCTGGCAACTGCTCGGGTCGTGACTCGCGAGACTGCAATCCGGTCACCGCCGTGTGCTAGGGTGGTGCAGCGGTGTGTGTCCCGCTGTCGCCTACGAGGATCTCCCATGTCCACGCTCGAACCGGTCCCGACCCCCGCCGAGACACCGACGGCAGCCGAGCCGGTCGATCTGGGGCGGGCGGATCTGTATCTCAACCGCCACATCAGCCTGCTGGCCTTCAACGAACGCGTGCTGGCGCAGGCGCGGGACCCCGCGGTGCCGTTGCTCGAGCGGCTCAAGTTTCTCTGCATCACCAGTTCCAACCTCGACGAATTCTTCGAGACGCGCGTCGCCGGCCTCAAGGAGCTGCAGGCCTACGGGGCCTGGCAGGTCGATGTCGACAACCGGTCGCCTGCCGAAACCCTGCGTCTGGTCACGGCCAAGGCGCACGAACTGGTGGCCGATCAATACCGCGTGCTGAACGAGGAACTGCTGCCGGCCCTGGCGCGCGAGCAGATTCATCTGGTATCGCCGGCGCGCTGGACCAAGGCCCAACGCGCCTGGATCCAGCGCTATTTCGACGAGGAGGTCGCGCCGTTGCTCAGTCCGATCGGCCTCGACCCCGCCCATCCCTTTCCGCGCATTCTCAACAAGAGCCTGAATTTCATTCTCTCCCTGGAGGGCAAGGATGCCTTCGGCCGCAACAGCGCTCTGGCGGTGCTGCAGGCGCCGCGGGTGCTGCCGCGCGTGATCCCGCTGCCCGCCGAACTGGTCTCCAAGGGGCACTGCTTCGTGCTGCTGTCGGAAGTGATCCAGACCCATGCCGGGGATCTCTTTCCCGGCATGCAGGTCAAGGGTTTCTATCCATTCCGGCTGACGCGCAACAGCGAGATGTTCGTCGACGAGGAGGATGTCGATGACCTGCTGCGGGCCATGGAGGGCGAGCTGTCCTCGCGCCGCTACGGCGATGAGGTCCGCCTCGAGGTGGCCCGCGAATGCCCGCCCGAGAAAGTGGAGCTCCTGCTCAAGCAATTCGAACTGGAACAGCCGGACGTGTACTCGGTCGACGGTCCGGTGAACCTCAGCCGGCTGATGGCGCTCATCGACCAGGTGGAGCGACCGGACCTGAAGTATCCGCCGTTCACGCCGGGCGTGCCGCGCGAGCTGATCGGCGCCTCGGGCAGCGGGATGGGGAATCTGTTCGACGCCATCCGCAAGGGCGATGTGCTGCTGCACCAGCCCTTCCAGTCTTTCGCGCCAGTGGTGGAATTCCTGCGTCAGGCCAGCCAGGACCCGAATGTGCTGGCGATCCGCATGACGCTCTACCGTACCGGCGCCGACTCGGCCATCGTCGATTTGCTGCGCCAGGCGGCCATCCGCGGCAAGGAAGTCACGGTGGTGGTGGAGTTGCGCGCCCGTTTCGACGAGGAAGCCAACATCAGTCTGGCGACCCGGTTGCAGGAAGCCGGTGCGCATGTGGTCTATGGCGTGGTGGGTTACAAGACACACGCCAAGCTGACCTGGGTGATCCGCCGCGAGGGACGCGACCTGCGCAACTACGTCCATTTGGGCACCGGGAACTATCACGCGCGGACGGCGCGGCAGTACACCGACTTCGGGCTGCTGACCTGCGATCCCGGGATCGCGGAGGACGTCCACCACGTGTTCCTGCAGCTCACCAGCCTGGGCCGGGTGCCGCGCCTGCACAGTCTGTTGCAGTCGCCGTTTTCGCTGTGCCAGGGCCTGCTGGAGCGGATCGCGAGCGAGATCGAACACCACCGGCTCGGGCGTCCGGCGGCCATCCGCTTCAAGGTCAACGGCGTCACCGATCGCGAGATCATTCAGGGCCTGTACCAGGCTTCGCAGGCCGGGGTGCCGATCGACCTGATCGTGCGCGGGATGTGCTGTCTGAGGCCGGGGGTGCCGGGGGTTTCGGAGACGATTCGCGTGCGCTCGATCGTCGGCCGTTTCCTCGAACATCCGCGGGTGTACTACTTCGAGAACGGCGGTCAACCCGAGGTCTATTGCGCCAGTGCCGATGTCATGGAGCGCAATCTGCATCGCCGCATCGAGGTGGCGTTTCCCGTGAAAGACCCGGCGTTGCGCCAGCGGGTCGTCGAAGAAGCGCTCGACTACTACCTGCGCGACAACACCCAGAGCTGGCTGTTGCAGGAAGACGGCAGCTACGTGCGCGCGCAGCCGGGCGAGCAAGCGCCGTTCAGCGCCCAGAGCGCGTTGCTCAAGGCGCTGGCCAGCGAGGCGCCGATCAGTCTGGGCTGATCGGTCCGGCTGGCGGTTCGCCCTGGCTGAAGCCGAGCGTCACGCCGATCCGCTCGAGCAGGGCCTGCTCCGCGACCAGATCGGCTTGCAGCAGGGGACGCGCGCTCAGCGTATTGCCGGGGAACGCCAGGTGCAGCGCTCCGGCTGCGGCCTGCAGGCGAACGGCGGGGACCGATCCGGGGGCCCGGGCGCGGTGCATCAGGACCGCCAGGCGCAGCAGCACGGCGAGACGCAGGGCGGGCAGCCGCTGATCGGGCGCCAGCACATCGAAGTCCCGCCGCACGATCTTGCGCCGGTGAAAGCGCACCAGCAGGCTGACCAGCGTCTGGCTGTCCCGCGAGAAGCCGGCGAGATCGCCGTTGGCGAGCAGGTAGTGGCCATGCTTGTGATAGCCGCTGTGGGACACCGCGAGGCCGATTTCGTGCAGCATCGCGGCCCAGCGCAGTGCGTCGCGATGGCTTTCGCTCTCGAGGGACCAGACCTGCTCCACCTGGTCGAGGAAGGCGAGGGCGGCGGCGCCGACGCGCCCCGCCTGTCCGCGGTCCGCGTGGTAGAGCTGCGACAGCGCCTCGACGGTGTGATTGCAGACGTCCTCACGGCCTCTGCGGCCGGCCGCCAACTCGTCCAGCAGGCCCTCGCGCAACGCCCCTTCGCAGGAGCGCATGCGCTCGATGCCCAGCGCCGCGAAGGCGGCGCTGAGGATGACGGCGCCGCCGGCAAACACCTGCTGACGTTCGGCCGCGAGATCCGGCAGGTTCAGCCGGTCGACGCGGCCGGCCCGGATCAGCCGCTCGCGCAGGTCGGCAAGCCCCGCCGCATCGATGAAGGGTGCGCCGCGCAGGGTCTGCAGGACGGCCGCCACGGCGCGGATCGAGCCGGATGTCCCGACCGCTTCGTGCCAGCCGGCCAGGCGAAACTGTGCCGCCACCGGTTGAAACTCCAGCCGCGCGGCGGTTTCGGCTGCCTGCCACCGCTTGGCGGTGATGCGTCCGTCGCGGAAGAAGCGTTGGCTATAGGTGATGCAGCCCATGTGCAGGCTTTCGAGAAAGAGCGGGTGGATGCCTTCCCCCAGCACGGTTTCGCTGCTGCCGCCGCCGATGTCGAACACCAGCCGCCGGCCGTTCGGCGGACCCAGAGTGAAGCTCACGCCGCGATAGATCAGCCGCGCCTCTTCCTGGCCCGAGATGACCTCGATCGGATGTCCGAGCGCCTGGCGCGCCAGTTCCAGGAAGTCGACCGCCCGGTAGGCCTGGCGCAGGCTGTAGGTGCCGACGGCGCGCACGTGATGTCGTGGAATGCCCCGCAGCCGGTCGCCGAAGCGGCGCAGTGTGTCCAGCGCCCGTTGCTGGGCGTCCGGGGCGATGGTGCCGTCGGCGCGCAATCCGGTGCCGAGGCGGACCATCTCCCGCAGGCGGTCCACGACCTGGATGTGCCGCCCCAAGCGGCGCGCGAGGATGAGGTGAAAGCTGTTCGAGCCCAGATCCAGGGCGGCGAAATGCTGGTCGTGACCGTGTTGCGCAGCAGGATCGCCGTCTCGCGCCAGGGGTTGTGCGTCCATCGGCCATCCGGGGGTTGGGTCAGGCACGGGATCGGTTTTTGCGGCGGCTGGCTCATCCGGTGGCGGTGGGTCAGGGATTCGAACCCTGGGAGGGCTCGCACCCTCGCTGGTTTTCAAGACCAGTGCATTCAACCGCTCTGCCAACCCACCGACCGCCTGAG
>JAJXTQ010000181.1 GCA_021783685.1 Pseudomonadota bacterium
CGCGGGGCGTCAAGGTCAAATTCGCCATCCACCCGGTGGCGGGCCGCATGCCGGGGCACATGAACGTGCTGCTGGCGGAGGCGGGAGTCCCCTATGACCTCATCGCCGACATGGACGATATCAATCCGGAATTCCCGGCGACCGACGTGGCGTTGGTCATTGGCGCCAATGACGTCGTCAACCCCGTGGCGAAGACCGACCCGTCCTCGCCGATCTTCGGGATGCCGATCCTGGACGTCGCCAGCGCGAGAAACATCATCGTCGTCAAGCGCGGCCGCGGAACGGGGTTTGCCGGCATCGAGAACGCCCTCTTCTACGCCGACAACGCGCGGATGCTCTACGGCGATGGCCAGGGGGTTGCCGCGAAGCTCGTCACCGAGATCAAGGGGCTCGACGGCTGAACGGCCAGGCGGCGAACACGGCCAGCGCGGCACCGGCCAGGATCCAGGCCATCAGCGTGCCTTCGAGCGCGATGCGCGCGAGCAATGAGAGCAGCACGAGCCCGCTGTCGTGCAGTGCGGTGGCCAGCGGCAGCCCCAGCGTATCGGCGACTCGCACGGCGGCCAGCAGCATCTGCTGGTAATAGGACGCGGCAAGACAGGCCAGGGGTGCAAGGATCGCCGCGTAGACGCGCGAGCGGGGCAGGGACAGGCGTGCGAGGAGGCCGACGCCGAGACCCAGCAGCAGCGCCAGGGGCGCCAGGAACCGCAGCGTCAGCATCGAGAGCAGGGCCCACACGGCGGCCAGGGCGAGCGCACCCAGCAGCACGTTGAACGTGCCGAACGCCGTGTCCAGCCAAGCCAGCGCCCTGCTGCCCGAAGCCATCTTCGCCTCCGCCAAGTGGCCGGGAGGATAGCAGCCGTGGCAACCGGCCAGCGGGATGAAAGGTTTCCGGTCCCCGGCGTGCCGGTGGGCTACGGGCGAACCCCGTTGGGCGAATGGTCACGGGTGCGCATGCTGGGGAGGCGCCTCCCGATCCCGCGATCGCGCCTGCATGATCACCGGCGTGGCGCGGGAAGCCATTGACTCGGGTGCGATGGCCCCTTGAGCGCGGGCGAGTGGTGCCGGGGCCTAACCGCCGCCGATGGCGTGGACGATTTCCACCCGGTCACCGTCGCGCAGGACTTCCGTTGCATGCCGCGATCGCGGGATGACGCGCAGATTGACTTCGACGGCGACGCGGCGCTGCGCGAAACCGCTGGACTCCAGCAATTGGGCGACCGTACAGCCGTCTGCGCAAGGCTGCGGGGTGCCGTTGAGGACGACGTTCATGCTCCCATTCTAGCCGGCATCACCGGGATCGCCCCCGCGGATGGGTTGCCCCGCGGCAGGCCCGGACCGGACCTCGGCCGCGCCCGAGTCGGGCGCGGCGTCCGGATCGCTGGATCGCCAAGCCTCAGCCGCCGCCGTGCGGCGGTCGTCGGATTTCCCTCGGGGCCGGCCGCGCCTGCGGCGCGGGGCGGAACCTCGGAGCCGGCGCGGGGCGGAATTGCGGCGCTTGCCTGAATTGCGGCGGTGGCGGCTGCTCGAATCGCTGCGGCGGTGCCTGGAACGGCTGCTGTCGCATGCCACCGAACTGCGACGGGGGCGCGCGATTGAACTGCGGTGGTGGGCGCGATCCGGGTCGCGGGCCGTAGGACGGCCCAGCTGCCGGAACCGGGCCGCGCGGACCGCCCGACGGATTCCATTGCGGCCGGGGCGCCTGGATCACCTGCATGCCGCCGCTCGGTTCGCGGGGCCGCGCAGATCGCCAACCCGCCGTTGCCCCGGGGCCACGCGGCAATGCCCGACCGCCAACGGCCGGCTCAAAGTGCCCCGCTGGCGGTCGTGGCGAGCCGGAGATGATTTGCGCCCCGTTTTCGCGACGGATCTGCGGCTGGCCGTATCCGCCGACCGATGGCCCAGCGAGTCCGATTCGTGCAGGCGACGGCAGCGTGGCTGGCTGCCATCGGTGCGGCGCGAAACGGGCGGACGGCAGGGCGTGAACCAGCCCCGCCCCCGGCGCGTTCATTCGCTGGCCCAGTGCCGTCGGTGCTCGCTCGATCCGAGGAACCGACGGCAGGGTGCCCACGCCCTGCATCGGCGGAAGCGGTCCCCTGCGCGGCCCGCCGATCACGCGCACATTCCCGGCCAGGCGCGCCGGCGGATGGACGAACCGCATGGCGCCGCCGGTAGCGAGGCGGTAGCCGCTCGTCGACTGCGGCAGCACCGCGATCGTGCGCGGCGGTGCCCTGTGGGCCAGGACCTCGCGCGCGAAAATCGGGCGCGGAACGTTGGGTGCCGGCCCCGATCGTGGAGCCATGAGGCTGCCGCGACCTGGCGCTGGCGGCGCCGCCAGGGCCACCGGCCCGCGCAGGGCCGTGCCCATACGCACGGGCGGCTGCAGGTTGTGCGGACCGACGGGCCGCGCGTGGACGAACACGTCCTTGGGAACCACCGTCAGCGCCCGCGGGGGAATCCGGTGGTCGCCCAGTTGGTCGATGTGCAGCGGCCCCCCGCGTCGCCATGTGCCATACGTCGTGTTGATGTTGTTGATGACGGTCTGGTTGACGATGTTGATGTTCGTCACGTTGACGTTGCGGAAATAATGAGGCCCGCAGCGATACCACGGCACGAAGACGGCGCCCGGCGCAAGCGGATACCAGCCCACTGGACCGCCGAAGCCGGCATTCCAGCCGCCCCAGCTGCCCCAGCCGCTTCCGAAGCCGACGAAGGCCACCAGCGCCGGTGCGTAAACCGGGCGCACCGCCATGGGGCCGGGCAGCCACCCCCAGCGGCCTCCCACGTAGGCCCAGCGCCCATAATGGAATGGTGCAAATCCCCAGGGCGCATCATCGATCCATGTCCATCCCCACGGCGGAACCCACGCCCAGTGGCCGAATCGGTAAGGTGCCCAGCCCACCGGGACGGCGGTTGGAAACCACACCGGGCCGTAGTCGGTTTCGTTTGCCCAGGTTCCGTAGTCACTCAGATCCTGGTAGCCGATCACCTCCGTCGAAACGTAGTTCGCCGAAGACCCATAGTCACGCTGGTAACGGGCGTCGCGCGCAAAACACCAGCGATCGAAGCTGTCCGGGCGCGGCACGGGGAACACTTCGACCTGCGCCAGGCTGGAGTCGAGGAAACGGTACGAATTGCCGGCGCTGACGCGGCGCTGCGCGCCCCCTTCCCCGTAGACAAGGGCCTCCCCGCTGAACACCGTGACCTGGGTGCCCTTGCCACCGGTCGCGATGTCCACGCGATACTGGCCGACCCGGTCGACGACCAGCGCCAGCGTCGGTGTGTCGATCTCGTAGTCCTGGCCCCGGTAGAGGTGGCGCACGTTGAGGTTCAACGTGCCGGACGTCAGCTGCGCCTGCGCGGTGTCGTTGCCCAGGTGCAGGAACCCGAACCCGCTGTCGCCGTCCAGACGGATTTCAGTGCCCCCCAGCTCCAGCGAAACCCGGCTGCCCGTCGGCACCCAGATTTTGTCGCCGGTGACCAAGGGTCGGTTAATTGACGCATCGCCCCATTGCTGGCTGCCTGCCGGCATGAAGTTCGCGCTGCCGTCAATGATCGCCAGCCTGGCCACGCGGTCGGGCGGTCCCGAATCCGTGGTTTGGGCCCACGCCGAGGCCGTGAGAAGCCAGAGCCCGCATCCCATGGCCGCCATCAGCAATTTTCGCTTGCTCTTCATGCCTGCTCCCTCTCGGCCGCTGCGCAGGCATGGGCACCCGTTGCCGATGCCGCGCCAGCCTCGCCGGACAATCGCTACTTTGACGCGCTCGCCTGAACGCGTCCTGCATGGATGATGGCGCAGCGCAAGATCGCGAAGTGCCGATCTCCACCTGCGAGGAGCGCAGGGTGCCATGCGGACCGCCCTCGCGGACACGGGCTTGCCGGCATCACGGCCGCTGCGTAAGCTGCCGCCCCAGCGCGGGTGTAGCTCAATGGTAGAGCTGTTGCTTCCCAAGCAACTGACGAGGGTTCGATTCCCTTCACCCGCTCCAGTTCCCGCGCCCGCGCGCAGGGCGATTGCAACTGCCGCAGGGCCCCGCGCTTGAAGCTGGCTATCCTTTCGCGCAACACCCGGCTCTACTCAACACGCCGCCTCGTCGAAGCGGCGCGCGCGCGCGGCCACCAGGTGCGCGTACTTGATCCGCTACGTTGCTACATGCGGATCGCCCCGGGGGATTTTGCCCTTCACTATCGTGGCAGGGCGCTGCATGGCATCGACGCCGTGATCCCCCGCATTGGCACCGCGGTCACGTTCTATGGCACGGCGGTGCTGCGGCAACTGGAGATGATGGGCGCCTACACGCCCAATAGCGCTGACGCGATCCTCAAGGCGCGGGACAAGCTGCGCGCCCTGCAGTTGCTCGCGGCGGCCGGGCTGCCGCTGCCCCGGACCGTATTTGGCGACAATCCCGACGACACGGCCGACTTGCTCTCGCTCCTGGGGGATCCGCCGCATGTCATCAAGCTCAACGAGGGTTCGCAGGGACAAGGCGTCGTCCTGGCGGAAAAGCGATCGAATTCGCAAAGCGTCATCGAGGCATTCCGCGGCCTGTATGCGAATTTCCTGGTGCAGGAGTTCATCGGCGAGGCCGGTGGTTGCGATCTCCGCTGCTTTGTCGTCGGCGGGCGCGTCATTGCCGCCATGCGGCGCTGCGCGCAGCCGGGAGAGTTCCGCGCCAATCTGCACCGGGGTGGCAGCGCCGAAGCGGTCAGGCTCAGCGCCGCGGAACGGCGTCTCGCGATTGAGGC
>JAJXTQ010000182.1 GCA_021783685.1 Pseudomonadota bacterium
TGCGGACGTCCTGTTGATCCGCCAGATTCGCGATCTCCTCTATCACCAGGGTTTCACGATCAGCGGAGCCCGCCAGAAACTGGCGGCTCCCGTGGCCAAGTCCCAACCGTTGCAGTCATTGGAAGTCATCCGCCAACTGCGCCGCGAAGTGGAAGAAGTCCTGCGCTTCATGCGCAACGGCTAGTCCCGCAACGCCTTCCCACCCGGGTTCATTGCAGGTATGATTGCCGCCTCGCCGGGGTCGAGGCGCTCTCAGAAGCGCTTTCTTCACGGGCGATCAGTCGGGGCGTAGCGCAGTTTGGTAGCGCACCAGCATGGGGTGCTGGGGGTCGCAGGTTCAAATCCTGCCGCCCCGACCATCTTCCCCAATCACGGCCCGGAGCGGGCAGTGATCCTTTCATCGTCCTCTACCCTGTCATGTCCCTGAAACGGTATGATCGGCCCTTTTCTGGGCGATCGTTCGACCCGCTCGGGTTCTTGGCCGAATCGCAGAGGTTGTTGGCATGGATCAGGACATCACGCAGGCGCCGGATTGGTTCGTCCGCGCGCTTGAAACACCGTACCGCGAAAAGCAGATCGAGGTGGAGGGATGTCCCATCCATTACCTCTCCTGGGGTGATGCCGGCAAGCCCGGCTTGCTGCTGGTCCACGGCGGTGGCGCGCACGCCCATTGGTGGGATTTCATCGCCCCGTTCTTCATCGATCGCTATTCGGTGTGCGCCATTGACCTCAGCGGCATGGGGGACAGCGGTCATCGTGAGCAGTATTCCGGCGATCTGTTCGCCAAGGAACTGATCAGCGTGTGCGAGGACGCGGGTTTCGGTGCCAATACCGTCATCGCAGGACACAGTTTCGGCGGCTTGGCCACGCTGAAGGCCGGACTGAACCATGCCGATCGATTGTCGGGGATCGTGATCTGCGACTCTGCCATCTTTCCGCCCGGTTTCAGCCCCGGCAACGACCTGCGCGCCTCGCCGTTCAAGGAAAAAAAGACCGTCTATCCGGACTTCGAAGCCGCCGTGTCGCGGTTCAAGCTGGTCCCGCCACAGCCCTGCGCCAATCGCTACATCCTCGACTACATCGCCCGTCATTCCCTCATGCCGGTGGAGGGTGGATGGACCTGGAAGTTCGACATGCGCTTCCTGCAAAAAACCATCTATGACAATCTGGCGCATGAGATTCGGAACCTGACCGTGCCGACGGCCATGGTCTATGGCGAGAAAAGCGTCCTCTTCGGCAAGTTCATGCTCGAGAACACCCGCAAGTGGTATGCGGAGCATGTTCCGTTCGTTTGCCTGCCCAAGGCGCGTCATCACCTGTTCCTCGACGAGCCGCTCGATTTCGTGGCGGCATTGGCCGGAATCATCGATCCCTGGACCGGCGTCCGGACGGCATCCGTCTAGCAACCGAAGCGCGCGTCGACGCCTGCCTCGTGGTCCGTCCGCTGCTTTTCGTCTACGGGACGCTGCGTGATGGTGCGAGTGCTCACGGGCTGATGGCCTCTGCCCGGTTCATTGCGCGACTGCACCTCGCGGCACGACACGATATGAGAAGTCTGGGGCACTATCCCGTGGTCTGGTTCCCCGGCCGGGGGAGGATCATGGGGGAGTGTTACGAAGTGTCACCGTTGCTGCTGCGCCGTCTGGATCGCTTCGAACAGACCCCGCATGCTTACCGCCGCCGCCTGGTGCGCACACCGGTCGGGTGGGCCTGGATGTATCGGTGTGACGGTGCCCATGGCAAACGGTGCGGCGGCGTGGTGAGGCAAGGGGACTGGATGCAGCGACCCAGCGGCCGGACCGGTGCGGCAACGGCCCGTCGCAGGGTCGCCCGCCGCGGAATGGTCGATCGTGGATGAGGTGACGGCAACTGCGCCCAATCCGGCCGATGCGCTTCGGGTGGATCTGTGCGCCATGATTCTGGCCGTGACCGAGGGGACGCCGCGCATCTTGACCATCGCCTCGCCCGCGGACGGTACAGCGTACGGTCACAACGCATTGCCGTGGGGGCCGTTGGACCCGCGGACCGACCGGACGCTCGAGCGCACGCTGCGCAGTTGGGTGGCGCGCCAGTCCCGCCTCGCCCTCGGCTACGTCGAACAGCTTTATACCTTCGATGAAGGCCGGGCGGGCGAAGGCCTGCGGCGGATCACCGTGACCTATCTGGCACTCGTCCAGGAACAGGCGATCCCGCAAGCCGGAGCCGGTTGGCGCGATGTCTATGCCTTCTTCCCGTGGGAGGACTGGCGCGATGGACGTCCCGGGGTCATCGACGATGCGCTCCTCCCGGCATTGAACACCTGGCTGGCACGACTGTCCGATCTGCAACAGGCGGAGCAGGAGCGCGAGCGGGTGGACATTCACTTCGGTGTCAACGGTGCGCCATGGGTTCCGGAGCGGGTGCTCGAACGTTACGAGTTGCTGTATCAGGCCGGCTTGATCCCCGAAGCGGGCGCCGAGCGGCAGCCGGCCTTCGGGCGCCCCATGGCGCTGAACCATCGTCGGGTCGTTGCGACGGCCCTGAGCCGTTTGCGCGGCAAGATCAAGTACCGGCCGGTGGTGTTCGAGCTCTTGCCGCCGCGTTTCACCCTGTGGCAATTGCAGCAGGTTGCAGAGGCGCTGGCCGGCATGAGTCTGCACAAGCAGAACTTCCGGCGGCTGGTGGAGCAGGGCGGTCTGGTGGCCAGCACGGGGGAGTTTGCCTACGACACCGGCGGTCGGCCGGCGCAACTCTTTCGCTTCCGCCGCAGGGTCTTGCGCGAGCGTCCGGCGCCAGGGGTCGGCTTGCCGGGCGGGGTTTCGTGACGGTTGACACCCTTTATGCTCAACCCTAGTATAAGTGACCATCGGCACGTCACTTGAGAGCAGCAGCCCATGGCCTGCTTTCGGCGAGGGATACCATGAAGCAACATACCGGCACACCCATGCCTCACCCGGCGGCACTCGGAACGTCAGAGCGCGATGCCCTGGAACCCATTTACGCGCGCATGCGTCATGTCGTTCCCGAAGTCGAGTGGGCCGTGCATGCGCCGTATGTCGCCGCCATCAATGCCCTCAAGCGTGAGCGCAATGCCGTCATTCTGGCCCACAACTACCAGACGCCGGAGATCTTCCATGGCATTGCCGACTACACCGGCGATTCGCTCGGCCTGGCTCAACAGGCGGCGGTCACCGAGGCGGCGGTGATCGTCCAGTGCGGCGTGCACTTCATGGCCGAAACCTCGAAGGTGCTCAGCCCGCACAAGACGGTCCTGATCCCGGACACCGAAGCCGGTTGCTCGCTCGCCGATGCCATTACGCCCGCGGACATCGCCCTGCTGCGGCAGCGATATCCCGGCGTGCCGGTGGTCACCTACGTCAACACCTCGGCGGCGGTCAAGGCGGCCTCCGATATCTGCTGCACCTCGGCCAATGCCCTAGAGATCGTTGAATCACTGGGGACCGACCGGGTCATCTTCCTGCCCGACCAATACCTGGGTCGCTGGGTGGCGTCCAAGACCACGGTCGAGATCATCCTCTGGCAGGGCGCCTGCGAGGTCCATGAGCGGTTCACCGGGGCGCAGTTGCGCGAATACCGCCAGCGTCATGCCGGGATCCACATCATCGCGCACCCGGAATGCCCGCCGGACGTGCTCGAGGAAGCCGACTACGTGGGCTCGACCACGGGCATGGTGCGCCACATCGAGGAGTCCGGCGCCGCGCGCGTCGTCATGGTCACCGAGTGCTCCATGAGCGACAACGTGGCCGTGCAGTTCCCGAAGGTGGAGTTCATCCGTCCCTGCAACCTGTGTCCTCACATGAAGCGGATCACCTTGCCCAAGGTGCTGCATGCCTTGCAGACGCTGTCCCCGGCGGTCGAGGTGGATGCAGAGGTCGCCGCCGGCGCGCGCCGCGCCGTCGAACGCATGCTGGCCGTGGGGCGCGGGCAGGAAAGCGTTCCCGCTGCGGTCCCGCGACGGGTGGCCGCCGGGCGGTAAGTGAGGCCGGCTGGCGGCACGACGCCCTTTGCGAGTGCGTTTGACAATCATTCTTATTCGCGGCATATTGGCACCATCGCCCGCAGTCAAAGGCGATCGGAGATGCTGCCATGTATGTTTGCCTGTGTCGTGCCGTCACCGACCGGGATGTGAACCAGGCGATTGCTCAGGGCCATCAGAGCCTGCCGGCATTGCAGGCGACCTTGGGCGTCGCGACCGGCTGCGGTCGGTGCCGTCACCATGTCTGCCGCATGCTGCAGGATGAAACGACCGACGCCGCTCTTGCCAACTCGACCGCTGCGTTCGTCACCTCTGCCGCGGGTCGGATCGCCGGCTGAGCCTATCGACGGCTTCCTGCTTCGATTAAGATCGTCCCATGGATCCCATCGGAGCGTGTCATGAAAGGTCATCCGCAAGCCATCGAATGGCTCAATCGCATCCTCGAAAACGAACTGACCGCGATCAACCAGTATTTCCTGCACGCCCGCATGTGCAAGAACTGGGGCTACGAAAGCCTCGGCAAGAAAATCCATTCCGAGTCCATCGATGAAATGAAGCACGCCGATGTCCTCATCGAGCGGATTCTTTTTCTGGAGGGCTTGCCCAATCTCCAGTCCCTCGGCAAGCTCATGATCGGCGAATCGGTGCGCGAAGTGCTGCGTTGCGATCTGGAGCTGGAGCGGATCGCCCATCCGGCGCTCAAGGAAGCCATCGCATTCATGGAATCGATCGGCGATTACATCAGCCGGGAAGTGCTGGAGGAC
>JAJXTQ010000183.1 GCA_021783685.1 Pseudomonadota bacterium
GGAGAAGAGGAAACTGCGCGCGGGAAGCTTCAAGGGCTGGGAGCTGGTGCAGGCCACGGCGCGGCTGTGCGCCATGAACATGCTGATGCACGGCATCGCCAGCCAGGACTTCGAGCCCATCGTGGTGAACGACTCGCTGGCCGACGACCCTGGCGACCGCTTCGACCTGGTGCTCACCAATCCGCCCTTCGGCAAGAGGCGCGGCACCACCAGGCTCGAGATGCGATGGACCACGCCGCATTCGTGATTCGCGAATGGCGAAGATGCATCACGAGGCGCACACGAATTCGCGCAGCGCCGTGTTTGACATGCATGGATGGCGTTCGTATGCTGTATGCATATAGCTAATACGCGTGGATGATGATGGCTACGGGCGCTTCGCAAGTTCAATCCGCCGCACTACGCCGGGCCGGCAATCGGCAGTGGGTTCTCAAGCCACAGGATTTGGTGGCGGCGTTGAAGCTGGCGTTGCTGGCGGGTAGGCGGCTGGCGTATTCGGAGTTAGGCAAGAGCCTGCGCTTGTCGCAGTTCGAGGCGCATGCGGCCGTACAGCGCTTGATGGCGGCGCGGCTGGTGGTCGACCTGGGCGAGGGGCCACGCCCGATCATGGCGGCGTTGCGCGATTTCGTGCTGCATGGGGCCATGTATTGCTACCCGCCGGTGCGCGGCGAGGTGACCATCGGTTTCCCGACGGCCTATGCGGTGGCCCCCCTGAAAGACCTGGTTCTGTTTTCGGAAGAGATGCCGCCGATCTGGCCGCATCCGGAGGGTACGGTGCGCGGCATGTCGCTGCTGCCCTTGTACGAAAAGCTGCCGCTGGCGGCTCGGGACGATCCGAAGCTGTATGAGCGGCTGGCCTTGTTCGACGCCTTGCGCATGGGGCAGGCGCGCGAGCGTGAGCTGGCCGGCAAGTTGTTGCTGGAGCGCTTGCAGTGAGCGCGGTGCCCGGCACGGCCGATCCGAACAGGGTCATCCTGACGCGGGTGGCGCGTGCCTTGGGTGCACTGTGTGATGAACTGGTCTTCGTCGGCGGCTGCGCCACCGGTTTGTTGGTGACTTCGGTGCGGGCGCAGGTGGTGCGGATGACCGAGGACGTTGATCTGGTGGCCCAGGTTGCGACACCGCGCGAGTATCACGCTGTGGAAGCGCGCTTGCAGGCGTTGGGCTTCGTACACGATCTGTCGCCCGATGCGCCGATCTGCCGCTGGCGTTGCCAGGGTATCGAGGTGGATCTGATGCCGTCGGCGGAAGGGGTGTTGAGCTTCCACAATCGCTGGTATCCATTGGCCATCGAAACGGCACGGCCTTTGGCGTTGAGCGAGGGGCTGACCATACGCTTGATCGATGCGCCGGTTTTCGTCGCGACGAAGTTGGAGGCGTTCAAGGGCCGGGGTAACGGCGATTTTCTGTTGAGCCACGATCTGGAAGACATTGTCACGGTGGTCGATGGCCGGGCCGCGTTGATCGACGAGGTACGCGCGGCGCCCGAGGCATTGCGACGCTACTTGGCTGATGCGTTCGGCGCCTTGATGGCCACGCCGGCATTTCTGGAGGCATTGGCCGGGCATTTGCCAGGCGATGCGATGAGCCAACGCCGTTTGCCGGGGCTGATGGCCGCGCTGAGGCGGCTGGCTGCAACGGAGTAATCGATGAATACCGTCACCATCGTCCAGAAGCTCTGGAGCGATGGCGCCGCCGCGCGGTTCGCGAGGGGCCTCGACCGTTCGCCTGCATGCGAGTACGCAGGCACTCGCAAGAAACCCCGGCACACCTTTCGCGACGACGGCATGTCGTGTGGCGATGACGTCGAGCAGCTCACCGATCTGCTGCCTGGTTGCGGCCGGCGCTTCGTACCCTGGCGTTTGCTGCGCCCACATTAGCCTTCGCCGCAACGTCGTTGCGCCCAGCCGCCGCTGGCCGGCGGTGCTTGATCCGCATCAAGCCGCACATCGCGGCGCTGTATTGACCCAGCGGTTTCTGCACAGGTCAGGCTGCTCAAGCATAAGCCTCAGCGGGGGTCTTCATGCCCAGCGCTTGGTGTGGGCGCCGGTGGTTGTAAAAGCTGATCCAGTCTGCGATCACGCGACTGGCGTGCTGCAGGGTCTCAAACCGGTGGCGGTGAACGCACTGCTCTTTGAGTGTTCGGATCACGCGCTCGACCATGCCGTTCTGCTCAGGGCTGTACGGGGTGATGAACTCTTGCTGCAGCCCGCATTGTGGATGTCATGGCCCCGAAGCTCGGCGAGACCATGAGCGACCCGGCCTGTGGCGGCGGCGGCGTTCTCCGGAAGCGGGCCACTGTTCATGAAATGACCTTGTTCATTTCTTGTGAACAATCATTGTTCTTGAACAAACCCGGCCTTTTGTTCACAATAGGCCATTGTTCACAAATCGTGAACGCAATCCATTATTGAACAATGACGGAAACGACTTTACTCGACCAAACCGTGGAAGCCCTGCGTGCGCAGGGTTTGGCGGTGGTCGTGCAGAAGATGCCACGCGCTGTGCGCGACGCCGGCGCGCATGCCTGGCTGCGTGCCGGGAAAGATGGGCAGGGCGCAGAGTATGTGGTGGGGGTCAAGCGCGCGGTGACACCTGCCACGCTGGGCGCCACGCTGGCCCAGCTCGATCAGCTTGCCGCCGCTGCGGGGCGGATGCCGTTGCTGGTGACGGCGCATGTCACGCCGCCGCTGGCGGAGCAATTGCGCACGCACGGCCGGCAGTTCGCGGACAGGGCGGGCAACGCCTATCTCACGGGGCCTGGGTTCCTGGTTTTCGTGGCCGGCCGCAAACCGGAGGGGAAGGAGGCGGCCGAGCGGCCGGGCCGGGCGTTCACGACGGCCGGGCTCAAGGTGCTGTTCGCGCTGATCTGCGATCCGGAATTGGCGGCGGCACCGCAGCGTGCCATCGCGGCGGCGGCCGGCGTGGCGCTGGGCGCCGTGCCGCCGGTGCTGGCCGACCTGCGGCAGGAGGGCGCCCTGCTGGTCGCCGGCAAGACGCGCCGCCTGCATGCAACCCGTCGCCTGCTCGACGACTGGGCGCTGGCGTACGCGCGGACCCTGCGCCCCAAGACGCTGCTTGGCACCTACGTTACGCCGAACTTCGAGACCTGGGCCGACTGGAATCTCGACCCCGATCGGGCGCGCTGGGGCGGCGAGCCGGCGGCGAATCTGCTGGTTCGCCATCTGCAGCCCGGAGTGCTGACGATCTATGCCGACAAGCTGCCGGCCAGGCTGATGGTGGAGCAACGTCTCACCCAAGCGGGTTTGTTGCGGCAAGCGAATCCCTATTTGGCAGTTGTGAAGACAGTGGACGTGAGAGAGCCTTTCTGGGGCGCTGCGCTGCGCCATGACGGCCGGCCCGACACCGTGCCGGCGGCGTTGGTTTACGCGGACCTGCTGGCCACGGGTGACGCCCGTTGCATCGAGACGGCGCGGATGGTTTATGACGGATACCTTGCTCGACTTTTCCCGGCGGACTGAGCTCACGCCCCATGCCCGCGTGATCGCGGATGTGCTGGCCGAGGCCGCAGCCCTGCGGGTGCCGGTGATGATCACCGGGGCGTTCGCGCGGGATCTGCTCATTCACCATGCCCACGGCATCGAGGCCACCCGGCAGACCGAGGACCTGGATTTCGCGCTCGCCGTTGCGGACTGGCCGTCGTTCGCGAACCTGAAAGCGCGGATGCTGGAGAGCAGCCGGTTCCGCGAAGTGCCGGGCGCCCAGCAGAGGCTGCGCCATGTCTCCGGCCTGCCCGTCGACCTGGTGCCGTTCGGTGGTTTGGAAACCGCCTCCCGCCAGGTGGATTGGCCGCCCGGAGGTGAATTCCGGATGGACGTGTTCGGCTTCCGCGAGGCCTTGGCGTCGGCCTGGAGGGTACGGCTTCCGGAAGGGGTGGAGGCTGCGCTCGTGTCGCTGCCCGCCCTGGCCCTGCTCAAGCTCGTCGCCTGGCAGGATCGCCACGACCGGGCGCCGAAGAAGGACGCCCTGGACCTGATGCTCATCGTTGCCAACTACCTGGACCTCGGCAATCAGGATCGGCTGTGGCACGAATTCCCGTCATGGGCCGAAGAGGATGGATTCGACACACGCCAAGCTGGTGCGCGCATGCTGGGCGTGGACATCGCCGACCTGCTTGATGAGGCCGGGCGGGAGCGTGTGGGCAAACTCCTTGCGCAACAGTCCGACAGCGATACGCCGGGCCTGCTGCCTCAGGAGATGCATCCATTCGATGCCGATCTGGCGCGCGCGTTGCTCGCAAGCATGCTTGCAGGCATTTTGGGGAAATAGCCCATGAACACCGCCAACATCGTCCAAAAACTCTGGAACTACTGCAACGGCCCAGGGCTCGGGCGGAGCCTCGCCGGTTCGCCGGCGTGTGAGTACGCAGGTATTCGCAAGAAACCCCGGCTCATCCTGCGCGACGACGGCAAGTCGTATGGCGACGACGTCGAGCAGCTCACCGATCTGCCGTTTGGTTCCGGCCGCTTCGCTTCACGCCTGCTTCGCAGGCATGAACCTTCACCGAAGCTACTGAATTGCAGTTTTCTGAAGATGGCCGACGAGCGCACCAAGGCGCCTTACAACCAGCAGAGCCCGGTGCAGGAGCAGTACGGTTGGCCGAGCCTCATCAAGAAAGACGGCGACGATCTGTTCGATCACTACCGCCACACCCTTGAGGCGCTGGGCAACCAGAAGGGCTTGCTCGGGCTGATCTTCAACAAGTCGCAGAACAAG
>JAJXTQ010000184.1 GCA_021783685.1 Pseudomonadota bacterium
AGACGGGCGTGCACCGGCTGGTGCGCAAGTCGCCCTTCGACTCGGGCAACCGCCGCCACACCTCGTTCTCGGCCGTGTTCGTCTCCCCCGAGGTGGACGACAACATCGAGATCGACATCAACCCCGCCGACCTGCGCACCGACGTCTATCGCGCCAGCGGCGCCGGCGGCCAGCACGTCAACAAGACCGAATCGGCGGTGCGCATCACCCACGTCCCGACCGGCGTCGTCGCCGCCTGCCAGACCGAGCGCTCGCAGCACCAGAACCGGGATCGGGCCATGGCCATGCTCAAGGCCAAGCTGTATGAAGTCGAGTTGCAGAAGCGCACGGCGGAAAAGCAGGCGCTGGAGGACAACAAGTCCGACATCGGCTGGGGCCACCAGATCCGGTCCTATGTGCTCGATCAGTCGCGCATCAAGGATCTGCGCACCGGCGTGGAGATTGCCAACACCCAGGCGGTGCTGGACGGCGATCTCGATCCCTTCATCGAGGCCAGCCTGAAGAGCGGCCTGTGACGCCCCCGGCGCGCGGCGCCGGGATACGATGATGTTTGACGGGATCGCCGCCCGTTGTGGCGCGTCCCGCCCCGTTTTCAGGAAGCACTCGTGATGGCCGAAGATCGCCCCCCCACCCAAACCGTGTCGCCCCAAGGTATCGCGCCGCCCGCCATGGGGCCGCAGACCGAGATCCTTGATACCGAGGAAAACGCCCTCATCGCCCTGCGGCGCGAGAAGCTCGCTCGCCTGCGCCAGGCGGGGCCGGCCTTTCCCAACGACTTTCGCCGCAATGCGCTGGCCGGCGATCTGCACGCCCGCTATGGCGGTCTGGATGATGCGGCGCTCGCGGCCGACCCCGTCGAGGTGGCGGTGGCGGGACGGCTGATGGCCCAGCGTGTGATGGGCAAGGCCAGCTTCGCCGGCCTGCAGGACATGAGCGGCCGCCTTCAGCTCTTCGTGCAGCGCGAGGTGCTCGGCGAGCCGCTCTACGACGCCTTCAAGGGCTGGGATGTCGGCGACATCGTTGGCGCGGTCGGCACGCTGTTCAAGACGCGCACCGGGGAACTGTCGGTGCGCGTGCGCGAGCTGCGCCTGCTGACCAAGTCGCTGCGGCCGCTGCCCGAGAAGTGGCACGGCCTGCAGGATCAGGAAACGCGCTACCGGCAGCGCTATCTCGACCTCATCGCCAACCCCGAGGCGGCGCGCCGTTTCCAGACCCGCAGCCGCATCGTCCAGCACATCCGCCGCTTTTTCGACGCGCTTGGCTTTCTGGAAGTCGAAACGCCGATGATGCAACCCATTCCGGGCGGCGCCACGGCGCGGCCGTTCGTCACCCACCACCACGCGCTCGACATGCCGCTGTATCTGCGCATCGCGCCGGAGCTTTATCTGAAGCGCTTGGTCGTGGGCGGCTTCGAGCGGGTCTACGAGATCAACCGCAATTTCCGCAACGAGGGCGTCTCCACCCGCCACAATCCCGAATTCACCATGCTGGAGTTCTACCAGGCCTACGCGGACTATCGCGACCTGATGGAACTGACCGAAACCCTGTTGCGCGGCCTCGCGCAGGACATCACCGGCGGTCTGACGCTGGACTATCAGGGTGCGGTGCTGGATCTGGGCCGGCCTTTCGAACGCCTCAGCGTGATCGAGGCGGTGGCGCGCCACAATCCCGAGGTCGCTCCGGACCGGCTGCGCGAGCGCGACTACCTGGCCGGGATGTGCACGGCGCGGGGCATCAAGGTGGAGCCTCAGGCGGGCTGGGGCAAGCTCCTGATCGAGCTGTTCGAGGCGACGGTGGAACACGCGCTGATCCAGCCGACCTTCATCACCGGCTACCCGGCCGAGGTCTCGCCGCTCGCCCGGCTCAGCGATGCCGATTGCGAACTCACCGACCGCTTCGAGTTCTTCGTGGGCGGACGCGAGATCGCCAATGGCTTCTCCGAGCTGAACGATGCCGAGGATCAGGCCCGGCGCTTCCAGGCGCAGGTCGCGCGCAAGGACGCCGGCGACAACGAGGCGATGTTCTTCGATGCCGACTACATCGCCGCCCTGGAGCATGGCTTGCCGCCCACGGCCGGCGAAGGCATCGGCATCGACCGGCTGGTGATGCTGCTCACCGACGCGCCCTCCATTCGCGACGTGCTGCTGTTCCCCCACCTGCGGCTCCGCACCTGAATCCGCGCGCGCGCTGACTCGCAAGTCCCCAGGTGTGGCGCCGCCCCTTGAGTCTGCGCCACGCCGGGACGCTCCGCCGTTCCCGCCGCTCTCGTTGATCCAGCCCCTCTCCCCGCGTTCTGCCGCGCTCCGCGCATCGAATGCCACGCGCTCGGTGCAATCGATACCGCCTCGTTCGAGGCCCGTTCGCACCCGACCGGAATCTTGATATACGGACTCCACGCCCCCATGGTTCGTGCAGAGACAGGAGAAACCCGATGTCGAGGAACGAATTCAACGGCTGGATGTGGGAGGAGGCGCAGCGGCTTCTGGATCACGCCGAACGCCTGCAACGGCGCTTCTTCGAGCCCCTCGCCGGCCGCGTGCAGAGCCCCTGCTGGGCGCCGCCCGTCGACGTTCTGGAGACGCACGAGGGGCTCGTCATCCAGGTGGCGCTGCCGGGCGTGCGTGCCGATGCGGTGCAGGTGCTGCTCGAGGGTGACGCCATCCGCATCACCGGGGAGCGTGTTCTGCCGCCCGGCGCGCGGCGCGGACGCATCCACCGGCTCGAGATTCCCTTCGGCCGTTTCGAGCGCCAGATCGTCTTGCCGCCGGGCGCGTGGATGCTGCAGTCGATGCAGATGGTCGACGGTTGCCTGTCGATCCGGCTGACGCGTCATGGGCAGGGGGCCTGAGGAGACACGATGAATTCGCAGTCCGATGTTTCGCCAAAGGGTTCCGTGCCGGATACGCCGCCGGTCGAGCTTGCCGATGACGTGCTGATCATCCTGCCGGTGCGCAATCTGGTGCTCTATCCCGGCATCGTCCATCCGGTGACGATCGGCCGGCCCGCCTCGCTGGCTGCGGCTCAGGAAGCGGCCCGCACCGGTCGCCCGATCGGTCTTTTGCTGCAAAAGGATGCCGAACAGGAGGACCCGACGCCCGAGGATCTGTACCTCACCGGCACGCTCGCCCACATCCTGCGCTATGTCACCGCGCCGGACGGCAAGCATCACCTAGTGTGCCAGGGCGATGCGCGGTTCCGGGTCGTCGATTTCATTCCCGGTCATCCTTTCATTCTCGCGCGCATCGAGCGTATCGACGAGCGAACCGATGTTTCGCCGGAGCTCGAGGCGCGTTTGATCCTGCTCAAGCAGAAGGCGACCGAGGCCTTGGCGCTCCTGCCGCAGACGCCGACCGAACTGGTCAATGCCGTGCAGGGCATGGAATCGGTCGGGTCGCTCGCCGATCTGGTGGCCGGCTATCTCGACTTGAAGCCGGCCCAGAAGCAGGCGCTGCTCGAACAGATCGACGTCAAGCAGCGCGTCGATGCCGTGCTCGAGCATCTGTCCCATCGCGTGGAGGTCATGCGCCTCACCCGGCAGATCAGCGAGCGCACCAAGGAACAGATCGACAACCGCCAGCGCGAGGCGCTGCTGCGCGAGCAGATGCGCAGCATCCAGCAGGAACTGGGTGAAGGCCGGGAACGCGAAGACGAACTGCGCGATCTGCGCGAGGCGATTGCCACCGCCGGCATGCCGGAGCCGGTCCTCGCCGCGGTGAACAAGGATCTGCGCCGCCTGGAGCGCATGGGGGAGGGGGCGGCCGAATACGCCTTGCTGCGCACCTATCTCGACTGGATGGTGGAGCTGCCCTGGTCGCGCCTCAGCGAAGAGCATCTGGATCTCGCCGCGGCCCAGGCGATCCTGGACGCCGATCACTACGACCTCGAGAAGGTCAAGCGGCGGATCCTCGAGTACCTCGCCGTGCGCAAGCTCAATCCGGAGGGCAAGAGCCCCATCCTGTGCTTCGTCGGGCCGCCCGGCGTGGGCAAGACCTCGCTGGGCCAGAGCATCGCCCGCGCCATGGCGCGCCCCTTCGAGCGGGTCAGCCTGGGCGGCGTGCACGACGAGGCCGAGATTCGCGGCCATCGGCGCACCTATATCGGTGCCTTGCCGGGCACCATCATCCAGGCGCTGCGCAAGGCCGGCACGCGCAATCCGGTGCTGATGCTCGACGAGATCGACAAGCTGGGCAGCGGCGTGCAGGGCGATCCCGCCGCGGCATTGCTGGAAGTGCTGGACCCGGAACAGAACGGTACTTTCCGCGACAACTACCTCGGCGTGCCGTTCGACCTGTCGCGGGTGATGTTCATTGCCACGGCGAACGTGCTCGACCAGATTCCGGCGCCGCTGCGCGATCGCATGGAGGTGATCGAGCTGCCGGGCTACACCCAGGAAGACAAGCTCGCGATCGCCCGGCGCTACCTGCTCGATCGCCAGCGGCGGGCGGCAGGACTGAGCGCGGCCCAGTGCGAGGTCACCGACGCGGCGATCGAGGCCGTGATCGGTGGTTACACCCGCGAGGCGGGCTGTCGCAACCTGGAACGCGAGCTGGGCAAGCTGTGCCGCCATGCGGCGCTGAGGGTGGCGATGGGGGAAGCCGGGATCCAGCGGATCGACGCCGCCGACCTGCCCGCCATGCTCGGGCCGGTGCGCTTCGAGCCCGAGATCGCCTTGCGGACCGGCGTGCCGGGAGTCGCCACGGGCCTCGCCTGGACGCCGGTGGGCGGCGAAATTC
>JAJXTQ010000185.1 GCA_021783685.1 Pseudomonadota bacterium
CTCGGTCGCTTGTTACCCCGCCCATCGAGCCGGAGCATGAATCGAAGGGGTCAGCCTCCCAGGCGGCTCTTGAGGCGCCCGCTGACTGCGCCCATGTCTGCCCGGCCCTGAATCTTCGGCTTGAGCGCAGCCATGATCCGGCCCATGTCCTTGATGCCGGTCCCGCCGTTATCGGCGAGCGCCGTCTCGATGAGCGCGTCGAGCTCAGTTTCGGACAGCGGCTCGGGGAGATAGCCCTGCAGGAGAGCCGCCTCGCCCAGTTCCTTGGCGGCCAGTTCGGGCCGGTTGCCGGCTTCGTACTGGATCGCGGCTTCGCGCCGCTGCTTGATCAGCTTCTCGACCACCGCCAGCACTTGCGCGTCGTCCAGCACGATGCGCTCATCGATCTCGCGCTGCTTGATGGCTGCGGAGAGCATGCGCAGCGTCAGCAGCCTATCCTTGTCGCCGCCCCGCATCGCGGTCTTGATGTCGTCCTGCAGCCGGTTCTTCAGGTCCATGGCGGCGTGTTCGCGACCGATCAATACAGCCGGCTTTGACGCTGGGTGTCCCGCATCAGGCGCTTGGCGTGGCGCTTGACGGCGGCGGCTTTGCGGCGCTTGCGTTCCTGGGTGGGTTTTTCGTAGAACTCGCGGCGACGCACTTCCGTCAGTACGCCAGCCTTTTCGCAGGCCCGCTTGAATCGCCGCAGGGCGGCATCGAAATACTCGTTTTCCTTGACGCGAACGCTTGGCATGCAATCTCACTCGGCTGAACGTTAATACCACGGCGGCCGGACGAGCGTGAACGGCTCGCGGACCGGCAAGGCCAGAAATTCTATTCCCTTTCAACTACAATTGCCAGTTCATCCGGCAACCGAAGATCGCGACTCCCATGCGGGTGTTGGGCATCGAAACCTCCTGTGACGAAAGCGCGGTCGCGGTCTACGACGGCGAGCGGGGGTTGCTTGCGCATCTCCTGCACAGTCAGGTCGCACTCCATGCGCCGTATGGCGGCGTGGTACCGGAGCTGGCTTCCCGTGATCACATCCGCAGGCTGTTGCCGCTGGTCCGGCAAGTCCTGCTGGATGCGGGCGCGACCGGCTCGATCGATGGCGTGGCCTATACGGCCGGCCCCGGACTGGTCGGCGCCTTGCTGGTCGGTGCGACCCTGGCCCAGTCTCTGGCGCTGGCATGGGGGGTTCCGTGTGTCGGAGTCCATCATCTGGAGGGCCATCTGCTCGCGCCGTGGCTCGAGCCACGGGCTCCGGCATTTCCGGTGCTTGCGCTGCTGGTGTCGGGCGGTCACACGCTGCTGGTGGCGGTCGAATCGGTCGGGCGCTACCGGATCCTGGGCGAGTCGATCGACGACGCCGCGGGGGAGGCTTTCGACAAGGTGGCGAAGCTTCTGGGCCTGCCCTATCCGGGTGGTCCCGCTCTGGCGGCGCTCGCCGAGGCAGGCGTCCCGGATCGTTTCAGGTTTCCGCGGCCGATGCTCGACCGTCCGGGCCTCGACTTCAGCTTCAGCGGACTGAAGACGGCCGTACTCTATGCGGCTCGCGAAGCCGGTGCCGATCTGGATCGACAGACCCGGGCCGACCTCGCGCGGGGCTTCGAGGAGGCCGTGGTGAGCGTGCTGACGGAGAAGTGCCGACGCGCGCTGGATCAGACGGGCTTGCGGCGGCTGGTGGTCGCAGGCGGCGTGGGCGCCAACCGTCGCCTGCGCGCAGCGCTCAGCGAGATGGGCGCCCACCTGAATGTCGATATTCACTACCCGCGGCCGGCCTTTTGCACGGACAACGGTGCCATGATTGCCTTGGCCGGGCATCACCGGCTGTGCGGCGACGGGGGCGATGCCACACCCGTCCGTGCCCGATGGCCGATCGACTCCCTGCAACCGCCCGCGCGAAGCTTTGGTTAAAATGCCGGTTCCCTCGCGGTTTGGCCCTTTGTCGTGGAAACCTCAGTGGACATCGTTTACCTGCGCGATCTGCGAATTCCGGCTGTCATCGGCGTTTTTGAATGGGAGCGCCGGGTCCGGCAGGTCATCGCCATCGATCTCGACATGGCCTGCGATGTGGCCCGCGCTGCGCGCACCGATGCGCTCGCCGACGCGCTGGACTACAAGGCCGTCGCCAAGCGGCTGATCGGTTTTGTCGAGGAAAGCCGGTTCCAACTCGTGGAAACACTTGCCGAACGCATTGCCGAACTGGTGCGGCAGGAGTTTCAGGTCGGTTGGATCCGGGTCCGCATCAACAAGACGGGGGCCGTGCGGGGCGCCCGCGATGTGGGCGTGATCATCGAGCGCGGCCGGCGTCCGTTTCCGGCGGCATCGGAGGGGCATGATTCCGACTGAAGTCTTCGTCGGGCTGGGCAGCAACATCGAGCCGCGGCGCAATCTCGGCGCGGCCCTGTCCCGGTTGGCCGCGCGATTCGGTCCGCTGCGGATATCGCCCGTCTATCAGTGCGAGGCCGTGGGCTTCGATGGTGCACCATTCCTGAATCTGGTCGTGGGGTTTACGACCACCGAGCCGCTGGCCGGGGTCAGCGGATTTCTGCGCGCGGTCGAGGGAGATTTCGGACGCACTCGCAGCGAGGCCCGGTTTGCCGCCCGCACACTGGATCTCGACATCGTCCTTTTCGGCGACAAGGTTGGCGAGGAGGCGGGATTGCGTCTGCCCCGATCCGACATTCTGCGCTACGGCTTCGTTCTCAAGCCCTTGGCGGATCTCGTCCCGGACGCGGTGCACCCGGTCTGCGGCGAAAGCTACCGTGCGCTCTGGGACCGGTTGCAACCGGGTCCGGATTTGACGCTCGTCGCGCCGCTCGCGGGCGCCGCAACCCAATCCATTGTCGGGGGATCCTGAACCATGTGCGGTATCGTTGGCGCCATCGCGCAACGCAACGTCACCCCCATCCTGCTCGAAGGACTGCGGCGACTCGAGTACCGCGGCTACGACTCCGCCGGCATCGTGGTGCTGGGATCCGACGGCCTGGATCGGGTGCGCACCGTCGGCAAGGTCGAAATGCTGGCCCGCGCGCTGGATGCGACGCCGCTCAACGGTGCGCTCGGCCTCGCGCATACCCGCTGGGCGACGCATGGCGCGCCCAGCGAACGCAATGCCCACCCCCATATCGCCGGCGATCGGGTGGCCGTGGTGCACAACGGCATCATCGAAAACCATGCGGAACTGCGCGCCGAACTGGCCGCTCGGGGCGACCTCATCGCGTCCGATACCGACTCCGAGCTGATCGCGCATTTGATCGGCCATGCACTCGCCGATCAGGCGGATCTGGCCGCGGCGGTGCGCAGCTGTCTCGGCCGGCTGCGGGGCGCCTATGCCATTGCGGTGATCGATCGCAAGACCCCCGACCGCTTGGTGGTCGCGCGCGCCGGCAGTCCTCTGGTGATCGGGGTCGGGATCGAGGAACACTTCGTCGCCTCCGACGCGGCTGCGCTCCTGCCCGTGACGCAGCAGTTCCGCTATCTGGAGGAGGGCGACGTGGCCGAGATCCGCCGCACCGGCGTGCACATCACCGATCGCGACGGGCGTTCCGTCGAGCGGCCCATCCACCATTCGCAGTTGACACAGGAGCGTCTCGATCGCGGCGCCTACCGCCATTTCATGCTCAAGGAAATCCATGAGCAGCCCCGCGTTCTGGCGGAAACCCTGGAAGGGCGCATGACCGGCGAGCGGGTGCTCCCCGAGATGTTCGGGCCGGATGCCGAAGCGCTGTTCGCCCAGGTGCGCGCCGTGCATCTGGTTGCCTGCGGCACCAGCCATCATGCCGCGCTGGTGGCACGCTACTGGATCGAGGCGCTGACGGGGATTCCGGCCACGGCAGAGATTGCCAGCGAGTTCCGCTACCGCCATCCGGCGGTGCCGCCGGGCACGCTGCTGGTGACCTTGTCCCAGTCGGGCGAAACCGCCGATACCCTGGGCGCGCTGCGCATGAGTCGCGAGTTGCCCTATCTGTGCCGCCTGGCGATCTGCAATGTGCCGGAGAGTTCGCTGGTGCGGGAATCGGATCGGGTGCTGATGACGCGTGCAGGCACCGAGATCGGGGTCGCATCGACCAAGGCGTTCACCACCCAGCTCGTGGCGCTGATGCTGCTGGCGCTCTGTCTCGGCCAGACGCACGATCTGGCGCCCGAGGAAGTCGCGCGCATCGTCGCCGAATTGCGCGCCCTGCCTTCGCAGGTGGAGCAGGTCCTTGCGCTGGAAAACGAGGTGGCCGCGCTGGCGATGCGTCTGGTGCATCGCGAGCATGCGCTGTTCCTGGGGCGCGGCGTGGAGTATCCCATCGCCCTGGAAGGGGCGCTCAAGCTCAAGGAAATCTCCTACATCCATGCCGAGGCTTATGCCGCCGGCGAGCTCAAGCACGGCCCGCTGGCGCTGGTGAGCGAAGCGGTGCCGGTCATTGCGGTCGCCCCCAACAACGCGCTGCTGGAAAAGCTGCTCTCCAACCTGCACGAAGTGCGGGCGCGAGGCGGAGAGTTGCTGGTCTTCGCCGGCGCCGGGTCCCACCTCAATGAAACCGAGGGGGTGACGGTACTCGCCTTGCCGGTCGCGCTGTCCACCCTGTCGCCGGTGCTCTTCACGCTCCCCTTGCAGCTGCTGGCCTATCATGTGGCTGTGCTCAAGGGAACCGACGTGGACCGGCCGCGCAATCTCGCCAAGTCGGTCACGGTCGAATGATGCCCTTCGCCTGATGAGAAAAGTCTGCGGCGCTGCAGACCGTCCGGTCCGCT
>JAJXTQ010000186.1 GCA_021783685.1 Pseudomonadota bacterium
GACATCGAAGGGGTGGACGCCGCGCACAAGCTCACCATCATGGCGGCGATCGCCTTCGGCATCCCGATGCAGTTCGACAAGGTCCATGTCGAAGGCATTTCCAAGCTCGACGCCGTCGACATCAAGTACGCCGAGCAACTCGGCTACCGCATCAAGCTGCTCGGCATCACCAAGCGCGTCCAGAATGACGGCACCGAGGGTATAGAGCTGCGCGTGCATCCGACCCTGATCCCGAGCCGGCGCCTGATCGCCAACGTCGAGGGCGCGATGAACGCCGTGCTGGTCCAGGGCGACGCGGTCGGCGCCACGCTCTACTACGGCAAGGGCGCCGGGGCCGAGCCGACGGCCTCGGCGGTGATCGCCGACCTGGTCGATGTCACCCGCATGCACACCGCCGACCCCGAGCAGCGCGTGCCGCACCTGGCCTTCCAGCCCGACGCGATGATGGACACCACCATCCTGCCGATGGCCGAGGTCGAGACCCGCTACTACCTGCGCCTGGCGGTGTCCGATCAGCCGGGCGTGCTCGCCGACATCACCCGCATCCTGGCCGACCGGCAGATATCGATCGAGGCGATGATCCAGAGAGAGCCGGTTGCGGGCGAGCAGCAGACCGACATCATCATGCTCACCCACCGCACCCGGGAGAAGCACATCGACGCCGCCATCGCCCTGATCGAGTCGCTGGCGGTGGTCAAAGCTCGCGTGATCCGTCTGCGCCTGGAAGAACTGGACCGCTGATGCGCTATCTCTCGACCCGCGGCAACTCGCCCGCCAAGTCCTTCACCGACATCCTGCTGGCCGGCCTGGCACCCGACGGCGGCCTCTACCTGCCCGAGCGCTATCCGCAGGTCACCCGTGCCGAACTCGATTCCTGGCGCGACCTGAGCTATCCCGAGCTGGCTCTCAAGGTGCTGGAGAAGTTCGCCACCGACATTCCCGCCGCCGATCTCAAATCCCTGATCGCCCGCACCTATACGGCCGAGGTCTACAAGAACGCGCGCGCCGGCGACGACCCGGGGCAGATCACGCCGCTGCGCACGCTCGAACCCGGTCTGCATCTGCTGGAGCTGTCCAACGGCCCGACGCTCGCCTTCAAGGACATGGCGATGCAGTTGCTCGGCAATCTGTTCGAGTACGCGCTGGCCAAGACCGGGCAGGAACTGAACATCCTCGGCGCCACCTCCGGCGACACCGGTTCCTCGGCCGAGTATGCGATGCGCGGCAAGCGCGGCATCCGCGTCTTCATGCTCTCGCCCGCCGGCAAGATGAGCCGCTTCCAGACGGCGCAGATGTTCTCCCTGGCCGATCCGAACATTTTCAACATCGCGGTGACCGGCGTCTTCGACGACTGCCAGGACATCGTGAAGTGCGTCAGCAACGACCACGCCTTCAAGGCCGAGTACAAGATCGGCACGGTCAATTCGATCAACTGGGCGCGCGTCGCGGCGCAGATCGTCTATTACTTCAAGGGCTATTTCGCGGCCACCGGCTCGAACGACGAACAAGTCAGCTTCAGCGTGCCCTCGGGCAACTTCGGCAACATCTGCGCCGGCCACATCGCGCGGATGATGGGCCTGCCGATCCGGCAACTGATCCTCGCCACCAACGAGAACGACGTCTTGGACGAGTTCTTCCGGACCGGCGTCTATCGTCCGCGCGGGCCCGCCGAGACGCGATCGACCAGCAGCCCATCGATGGACATTTCCAAAGCCTCGAACTTCGAGCGCTTCGTCTTCGATCTGGTCGGCCGCGACGCCGCCGCGGTGCGCGAACTGTGGGCGAAGGTGGATGCGGGCGGCGCCTTCGACCTCTCCGCCACTCCCCATTTCGCCCGCATCGGCGAATTCGGTTTCGTCTCGGGCAGCAGCAATCACGCCGATCGCCTGGCGACGATCCGCAGCGTCTGGGAGCGCTACGGCGTGATGGTGGACACCCACACCGCCGACGGCCTCAAGGTCGGACTGGAACTGCGCGCGCAGGGAGTGCCGCTGGTCTGCCTGGAGACGGCCCTGCCGGTCAAGTTCGAGGAGACCATCCGCGAGGCGCTGGGGCGGGAGCCCGAGCGTCCGCTTGGTTTCGAAGGCATCGAGGATCTGCCGCAGCGTTTCGAGCTGATGGCGCCCGACGCCGAGGCGATCAAGAGCTACATCAGGGAGCACCGCGATGAGTCATAAGGACGCAGAACAGCACTGGAGCGGCCGCTACGCCGCGGCCGGCGAGGATTACCTGTTCGGCACGGCGCCGAACAAGTTCCTGGCGCGGCAAGGCGTTCGTCTCAAGCCGGGCATGAGCGCGCTGTCGGTGGCCGATGGCGAGGGGCGCAACAGCGTCTGGCTGGCCGAGGAGGGGCTCGCCGTCACCGCGCTGGAGCTGTCGCCGGTGGCGCTGCACAAGGCCAAGCGGCTGGCGGCCGAACGGCAAGTCGAAGTCGATTTCGTCCAGGCCAACGTCCTGGAGTGGGCCTGGCCCGAGGCTGAGTATGACGTGATCGCGGCGATCTTCATCCAGTTCGCTTCGCCCGCCGAGCGGCCCATCCTGTTCGGACTGATGATGCGCGCCTTGAAGCCAGGCGGCCTGCTGCTCTTGCACGGCTATACCCCGAAGCAGCTCGAATACCGCACCGGCGGTCCCTCTGCGCTGGAGAATCTGTACACCGAGGCGATGCTACGCGATGCCTTGGCCGATATGGAGGTCCTCGAATTGAAGGAGCACGAGGACCAGCTGGAGGAAGGCTCGGGCGGACAGCGCGGGCACTGGGGCCGCTCGGCGCTGATCGATCTGGTGGCGCGCAAACCCGGCTGATTTTCGATCGGCCCGGCTGCGGCAACCTTCCTCGGCTACGGCCGTAGGTCGGCCTTCAGGCCGACGTGTCAAACCTTCAGCGCTCCACGTGGCGCAGCGACAGATCGATCGCGCGCACGTCCTTGGTCAGGCTGCCGATCGAGATGCGATCGACGCCGGTCTCGGCGATGGCGCGCACGCGCGTAATATCGACGCCGCCCGAGGCTTCGAGCGAGGCGCGTCCATGGGTGATCGTCACCGCCTCGCGCATCCTCTCCAGATCCATGTTGTCGAGCAGGATCATCTCGGCGCCGCAGGACAAGGCCTCTTCGAGCTGGGCCAGGGTCTCCACCTCGACCTGGATGAACACCCCGGTGTGCGCCAGTTCGCGCGCGCGGGCGAGCGCTTGCGCGATGCCGCCGGCGGCGAGGATGTGATTCTCCTTGATCAGGATGCCGTCGTAGAGTCCCAGGCGATGATTCGTGCCGCCGCCGGCGCGCACCGCGTACTTCTGCGCCAGGCGCAGGCCGGGCAGGGTCTTGCGGGTGTCGATGATCTTGGCGCCGGTGCCCGCCACGGCATCGACGAAGCGGCGCGTGGCGGTGGCGGTGCCCGACAACAGCTGGAGGAAATTCAGCGCGGCGCGCTCGGCGCTGAGCAGCGCGCGCGTCTCGGCGGCGATTTCGCACAGCGTCTGTCCGGGAGCGATGCGCTCGCCGTCCCTGGCCTGCCAGACCACTCGGGCGTTTGGATCGAGACGCAGGAAGCAGGCGTCGAACCAGGCGGTGCCACACAGCACCGCCGCTTCGCGGCTGACCACCAGGCCGCGGCTGACACGGCCGCCGGGCGTCAAGAGCGCGGTCAGGTCGCCGCCGCCGATATCCTCGATCAGCGCACAAGCGACGTTGCGCTCGATCTCCGCGGCTAGCGCCAGTTTCATGTTCATCTATGCTCCCTGAAATTTCCCAACGATTCTAGCACCGGCCGGGCCGCCCCAAGGCGGGGCAGCGTGAGCCATGGAGTCCCGCAGGGACGAACCGCCGTCACCCCCTTCCCCGGGAAGGGGGCGGGGGGATGTGCGAGGCCCCGTCGCCGGGCCGCCCCAAGGCGGGGCAGCGTGAGCCATGGAGTCCCGCAGGGACGAACCGCCGTCACCCCCTTCCCCGGGAAGGGGGCGGGGGGATGGCTCTTCTTTCCATCAGCGCGATGCTCAGACCGCTGCCGGCGATCACCGCCATGCCGAACATCGACACGCCATCGGGCAGTTGGCCGAAGACCAGCCAGCCGAGCAGGGTGGCCCAGATCAACTGGGCGTACATCATCGGCGAGAGCGTCGAGGCGGGCGCGTGGCGGAAGGCGCGGGTCAGGAGGTAGTGGCCGGTGCCGCCATAGACGCCGAGCGAGGCGATCTGCAGCGCCTCTAGCGGGCTGGGCCAGGGCCCGCGCCAGAACCAGGGCAGAGCCAGGGTCAGGACCACGGTGCCGGTGAGCGCGGTGTAGAAGAGCATGGTGAAGGTGTTCTCGCTCGCCGAGAGCTGCCGCGTCTGGATCTGGTAGATGCTGTAGCACAGCGCCGCGGCCAGCGCGAAGACGAGGCCCAGTCCGGTCATGGCGCCGCCGGGCCGGGCCACCAGCAGCGCGCCGATGAAGCCGACCAGCACCGCCAGCCAGCGCTTGAGTCCGACCTTCTCGCCGAGTATGGGACCGGACAAGAGGGCAACGAAGAGCGGCGTCACGAACAGGATCGCGGTCGTCTCGGCCAGCGGCATCAGGCGGAAGGCGGCGAGCGAGAGCAGGGAGACGCCCACCAGCATCAGCGCCCGGAACACCTGGGTGTACGGCTTGCCGGTCTTGACGAGCTTCAGGCGCATCGACGGCGCCAGGAAGATCACCATCAGCAGGCAGTGAAA
>JAJXTQ010000187.1 GCA_021783685.1 Pseudomonadota bacterium
CTATAAGTACGAATTCGTGCTCAAGGGGCGCGCGCCGGGTCGGTATCATGTCCATCCGGTGATCAGCGTCGAGGGCGCCGGTCCCATCATCGGGCCAGCGTTCTGGGTCGAGGTGACCGGGGATCAGAAGGACTTCCAGCACACCATCACCACCATGACCGGGGAAACCATCAACCCCGAAACCTACGCGCTGTCGACCATCCTCTGGTGGAATGCGCTGTGGTTCGTGATCGGCATTGCCTGGATGGCGTGGTGGTTCCGCAAGCTGCCGGTCATCATGCCCCGCTACATCAAGGTGCAGGATCTCGGTGACGACCAGGCCAACCAGCTCATCACCATCCCGGACATGATCGTGTCGGTGCTGTTCGTCGGTTTCGTCATGCTGGTGATTGCCGGCGGCTTCTTCTGGGCGAACTACAAGTACCCCATCACGGCCGTGCTGCAGACGGGCAAGGTCGAAGTCGAGCCGTTGCCGATGCCGCCGCAGAAGGTCGAGGTTGAAGTCAACAAAGCGACCTATCGCATTCCCGGCCGCAGCTTCCAGGTCGAGATGACGGTCACCAACCGCGGCGAACGGCCGGTGCAGGTGGGCGAGTTCAGCGCCGCCAATATCCGCTTCATCAATGCCAAGATGTTCGACATCAAGCCGCAGGACGAGCACGATCTTGTGGCATCGTCCGGTCTGCGCGTGGAAAGCGCGCCGATCAAGCCCGGCGAGACGCGCACCATCACGATCTACGCCGATGACGCGCTGTGGGAGACCTATCGACTGGTCAGCCTCATCAATGAGCCGGACGGTCGTTTCGCGGCATTGCTGATGTTCTATGACGACCAAGGCACGCGCTACCTGAACGAAATTCAGGGACCGATGATTCCGTCCTTCGGTTGATTCCGTAACCCATCAAGGCTGGCGATGCGCGCTTCAAGCGGCGTCGCCGGCCTTTGATACATGAGAACAATGCCGTCAAGACGGAGGGCGACATGATGAATTCTGGCTTGGCCTCTATCCGCTTCACCGGACGCGCTTTCTGGTCGATGACCCTGTGCCTGCTGTTGATGTCAGGTGCGGCTTGGGGACACGGCGGTGTGTCCATCGAGGACGACATGTGCATCATGCAGGTCGGTCCCTATCGGGCGCACTTCACCGGCTATATCCCGGATCGGCGCGCCACCCAGGAGTTCTGTGAAGACATTCCGGACACCGGGCGCGCCATTTTCGCGATCGATTTCATCAACGATGAACTGCGGCGCATGCAGGTCGATTTTCGCATCATCCGTGACGTGAACAACGTCGGCATTCGGGCGACCTACGACGATCTGGGAAGCAAGGAAGACATCGAGCGGGCGACGCTCTATTACCGGGCGCCCGAGGTGCTGGCCACGGGCACCTTCAATGTCACGCATACCTTTCCGGAAAAGGGGCACTTCATCGGCATCGTGACCGCGCGTCATCCCGAAACCGGCAAGGAATACATTTCCGTGTTTCCGTTTGCCGTGGGCATCTTTCGCTGGGGCCCGATAGTCACCCGCATCGGCGCAATCCTGGTATTGGTCGGGGCTGCGGCGGCTTTCTTCATCACGCGTTCCATGCGCAAGTAATTTCGTCCACCCCGAGATGGCGTTGTGACACCAGGATCAATCCTGGAGGCCAAGGATCGGTCCATCGGCTGAGCGGAGTGTCGCTGGATCCCGGTTCTTGAGACTCCAGATCTTCAGGCGACCCGCCAAAGTTGGAGGCGTAACGCTCTGGAACGAAGCGGGTGGTCTCGGATATCGGCGGAACAATGGGGCGGGCTTTCATGCAATCACGTGCGCTGTGGGTGGTTTTCGGGGTCCTGACGGTATGCGGCGCCCTTCTCGTGCCGCGGCAGTGGTACCCGCTGTCCTGGCAGGTGCAGTGGTACCAGTGGTTCGGTCCCGGCGACTACAGTGATCGGCCCGGGAGCGATCAGGGTCCGGATTTGACCGCCGAGGCGTATTGCCCGGAGGATGCGTTCGGCTGGCGCAAGGGGCAGGTCATCGACGGCGTCGAGATCGCGCCGTCACCGAACTGCATTGCGGACAATCCCTATCTCGTCGCTGCGGCCGTCAAGGGCACCAACAATGTGTCGGCCGCAACCTTGATGCAGTCCGGGTTGACCCCGGACGCCGTGGTGATGGGCCGCGATCTGGATGGCGACGGTGATCCGGACGAAGTGCACATCCGCCTCGAGGTGACCGAACTCAACGGCAGCTCGCCGGACCGCCCGGATCCGATGACGCAATACGAGATCGCGCCGGGCATCCGACCGGGGCTTTGGGTGTTCACGCCCAAATCGGTGGGCATGTCCACCGAAAACTTCGAGTCGGTGAAAGCCAACCCCTTGCTGCGGGCGCCGAGTCCCGCCATCCGGGTGGAGCAGGGCGACAAGGTCTACATCACGCTCGAAAACACCCACTACATGCCGCATACGATCCATCTGCACGGCGTGGATCATTCCTTTGCCCAGGATCACGGCATGCCGCATGAAGAGAGCATGTCGGAACATGAGGTTCACGGGCAGGGGCAAAACGTCGCTGCGCATGAACGGAGCGTGACGCCGCTGGGCAACGACGGCGTCGCCGAAACGAGCGAGCTGCCGTCGATGCCCGCCCGAGCCCACACGTACTTCATTCAGCCGCGCGTGGCCGGCACCATGTTTTACCACTGCCATGTGCAGGCCAATATCCACATTCTGATGGGGATGCAGGGCTTGTTCGTCGTCGAGGAAAACCGGCCCAATAACTGGGTGCAGACACTCAATATCGGGGACGGCCAGGTGCGGCATCCCTCGGTGGCCGTACGCGAGAAATTCGACCGCGAGTATGACCTGCACTACGAGGATCTCTACAAGGGTCTGAGCGATGTCATCCAGAGCCGCATCGATCCGCGGCTGATCATCCGTGATGCGCATCGGCGCTGGGACATCACCCAGGACGACCCGAGCTACTTCCTGCTCAACGGCCGTTCTTTCCCGTACACGATGCGGGAATCCCTGATCGTGGTCGGCGCCAAGGAGAAGGTGAAGTTGCGCATGCTCAACGGCGGCAACAAGACCGTGCCGGTGCATCCTCATGGCCACAAATTCACCATCACCCATCTCGACGGCATTGCCGTTCCGCCGGCTGCACGCGTCATCCGCGATGTGATTGCGCTCAACTCGGCGGAACGGGTGGACGTCGAACTCGATACCACCGACGACGGCTTGCACAGCTATGGGCCCGGCATCTGGCTCATGCATGACCATCAGGAAGTCGCACAAACGACCGCCGGGATTTATCCGGGTGGCAGCATCACCGCCATCGTCTATGAGGACTATCTGGGCGAGAACGGCTTTCCCAAGGTCCAGGGCGTGGAGTGGAAGAAATTCTTCACGCCGGAGTTCTATCGCCGGGAGGTTCCGGTGTGGGTCGACTATGACCCGCTGAACCGTCTGGCGGACGTCACCGGCAGTTCGCGCGAAACGATCCGGTTCCTGTTGCTGGGCGGCGTCGCGGGGGGGTGGCTGGCGGTACTGATCGCCTTGCTGCGGCGGCCGCGCGCTGCATCGGCAGGAGTCTGACGTCATGCGCAAACATCGTTGTCTGAAATCTGTGTGGGTTTGCGGGCTGGCGGTGTTGCTCTGCGGAACGACTTTCGCTGCGGAGAACGAGAACGCGCCAGCCGCTACGGACCATTCGCAGATGGACCACTCGCAGATGGACCACTCGCAGATGGACCACTCGCAGATGGACCACTCGCAGATGGACCACTCGCAGATGGACCACTCGCAGATGGACCACTCGGGCCACGGCGGGCATGCGGGACACAAGATGACCCTCGACGACGAGGGCATGGTCATGAATTGGAATGAGGATACGTTGCCGGAGGACTGCCGCAGCATCAGCCGCGACTATGCCTTCGAAGTTCGTGCCGGAACGCAATATGCCGAGTCCTACAACGGCACCATCTTCGGCATGAGCCAGCACGAATTTCGCGTCGAGCCCTGCAGCCGGATCACGGTGACGTTCATCAACGAGGACGAGGTGCGCCACCAGTTCATGGTGCATCAGTTGCCGAAGTACCTGTACCCGCAAGGCATGTTCCATCTCGAGGCCGCAGGCGGGGCGACCAAGCAGGGCACTTTCATCGTCCCGAGCGACGACCGAACCTATCTCGTCCACTGCGACCTGGCCCAGCATATGGAAAAAGGGATGAAAGCACAGCTCGTGGTCGGACGTGGCGGCCTTGCGCTGCCGAGCGTGCCCGGGGTGACGCGCAATTTCCGCCATGACTGGTACACCGACCCATTGGTGCTATGGGGCGCTTTCGCCGGTGGGCTGGGGATATCCCTGATCGGCGTGCTGATGCTGTTGCGCCGCCGGTAGTCGGGACCGATCGATTTCGTCCAATTCGGGTCGATGCGCCGCCCGTATGGCTGTGCGTGCAAACGCCAGCAGGGCGTCGTTGCGGCCCGGCCAGTCGAGATGTCTTCCTCGATGCGGGCAATAGCGTGTCTCTGCGTTCCCCGCCGGTCCTCGCCAGCTGAGACAGCCCTCTGGCATGGCCTTGGGTTCTGCACCATCGGCGTTGCACTGGGCCCACCACTGGGCGGCTTCCCGACCGTAGCCCGGGAAGAGGCGGTCCCGTTCGCCATGCAGCACCAGAACGGCCAGCG
>JAJXTQ010000188.1 GCA_021783685.1 Pseudomonadota bacterium
GCCGGAACGCGAGCGGCACCGGGCCGGCCGCGACGCTCCATGACGTGCGGCCACGGGTGATAGACTCGGGCCTCTATGACGCGAGCCCTTTCCTTTCCCACGGTGCTGGTGCTCTCGGGACACGATCCGAGCGGCGGCGCCGGCCAGCAGGCCGACATCGAGGCCATCGCGGCGCAGGGCGCGCACGCGGCCGTGGCGATCACCTGCCTGACCGTGCAGGACACGGCCGACGTCCGCCGCGTCGAGGCGGTGGCGCCGGCGCTGATCATCGATCAGGCCGAGGCGGTGCTGGCCGACCAAGCGGTGGCTGCGATCAAGCTGGGTCTGCTTGGCACGGGCGCGATCGTGACTGCGGTGGCGGCGCTGCTGGCTCGCTACCCGGCCATTCCGGTGGTGACCGATCCGGTGCTGGTGGCGACCGGCGGCGGGCGGCTCGCGGCCGACGACCTCATCCCGGCGGTGCGCGCGGCCCTGTTGCCGCGCACCACCGTGCTCACCCCCAATGCCCCCGAGGCGCGCGCCCTGGCCGGGGTGGACGATCTCGCGGCCTGCGCCGAGGCGCTGCGCGTGCTGGGTGCCCGCCATGTGCTGGTGACCGGCGGCGATGAACCCGGCGCGCAGGTGCAAAACCGCCTGCATGGCCCCGAGGGGCAGCGCGTGTTCACCTGGCCCCGCCTGCCGGGGCCGTTCCACGGGTCCGGCTGCACGCTGGCGGCGGCAATGGCGGCCCGTCTGGCGCTGGGCGAACCCGTGGCGCTCGCCGCCGAGCGGGCACAGGAATACGTGGCCCGCACGCTGGCGGCGGCCTTTCGGCCCGGCCGCGGCGCGGCGATTCCCCGCCGCTGGCTGCGGGACGCGGCCGACCATGGCTGAGGCCGCTAGCGGGCCCGGTTCAACCGCGATTGCGGTTCAACCGTTGGCCACGCGCTCGATCCGCTGGAGGTACCGGGCATCGAGTGCGGATATCGATTCACAGCCGATCAGTCGCATCACCCGTTCCATTTCGGTGCGGAGCAGGCCAAGTGCACGGCTGACCCCGGCTTGGCCCCCGGCCGCCAGACCGAACAGGTAGGGCCGTCCGATGAGGCAGGCCTTTGCGCCGAGCGCCACCGCCTTGATGACGTCCGAGCCGCGCCGGATGCCGCCGTCCATGAGCACGTCGATCTGATCGCCCACGGCATCGACCACCTGAGGCAGCAGGGACAGCGCGGTCGGCGCCATGTCGAGCTGGCGGCCGCCATGATTGGAGATGACGATGGCACTCGCGCCGATTTCCACGGCTTTGCGGGCGTCTTCGACGCACTGGATGCCTTTGATGATGAAGTGCCCGCCCCATTGCTCGCGAAAGGCGATGGCATCGTCCCAGTCGAGCGTTGGATCGAACTGTTCGTTGACGAACTCGGAGTTCTTCACCGCATCCCCATCATGGGGAAGATAGCGCGCGAGGGTGGCGAGGCGCATCGCGGGTTGGGTGGCGAGGCGATAGAGCCACAGGGGCGCCCGCAATGCGCTGAGGCCGGTCCTGATCTTGATTTCGAGTGGGCGCCCGAAGCCATTGCGCAGGTCGCGCTCACGATTGCCGAGACTGGCGAGGTCGGCTGTCAGGTAGAGGCCTTGGTAGCCTGCACTCTTGCAGCGCTCGATGAGGTCGTGGGCAATCGACCGGTCTTTCATGACGTAGAGCTGGAAGAACTTGGGTCCGGGCGTCAGCTCGGCGATCTCTTCCAGAGCAGTCGACGAGACCGTCGATAGCGAGTAGGGGATGCCGGCCGCATGCGCCGCGCGGGCGACGGCCACTTCCCCCAGATAGTGGAACATGCGCGACATGCCCGTCGGCGCGCAAATCAGAGGCATGCTGGACGCGACTCCGAGCGCTTGGGTCGATAGATCGATCTGTGCCACGTTGCGGAGCACCCGGGGCGAGAATTCATAGTCACGGAAGCCCTCCCGATTGCGTCGCATCGTGATTTCATCGTCAGCGCCGCCGTCGAGGTAATCGAAAATCGGCTTGGGGAGGGATCTTTTGGCCGTGATCCGAAGATCATCGATGCAATAGCAACGGGTAATATCAGGCCACATGGGCGCTCCGGCGTGTTTGAGGGACGAGGTCTTGGCATGCCACAAGCTAGCATGAGCAGTTCGCTGATCCATAGGGACGAGCTGCCGCATGCCGTCGCGGTTGACCATGGGTGGCGCGCGGGTGCTTCCGCTGGGATCGACGGCGATGAGCCGACCGCTCGACCGCTGAGTTCGGCCGGTTCGGGGGGCATTGAGTCGAGGGAAGGCGCAGCCTTATGACGGAGCGCGATTTCACGTGGCCGCTCCGCGGCCTCTATGCCATCACCGATGGCGCAGCCTCCGCGCAGGTTCTGGCCGAGCAGGTGGCGGCCTGGATCGCCGGCGGCGCGCAGGTGGTGCAATACCGCGACAAGACAAGCGATGCGGCGCGCCGGCTGACGGAGGCCCGAGCGCTGCGCACCGTGTGCCGGGAGGCGGGCGTGCCGCTGCTCATCAACGACGACGTCGCGCTCGCTGCGGCGGTGGGCGCCGATGGGGTGCATCTCGGCCGAGCGGATGCCGGGCCGGCGCGGGCGCGGGCGCAGCTCGGCGCGGGGGCGCTGATCGGGGTGAGCAGTTACGCCGATCTCGCGCGGGCGCGTGCCGCGGTCGCGCAGGGCGCCGATTACGTCGCCTTCGGGCGCTTTTTTGCCTCCGCCACCAGGCCCGATGCGCCGCCGGCGCCGCTCGAGGTGCTGCGCGCCGCCCGGGCGGCGCTCTCGGTGCCGATCGTCGCCATCGGCGGGATCACGCCCGATAATGCGCCCATGCTCATCGCGGCCGGCGCCGATCTGGTGGCCGTGATCGGCGGTCTGCGCGGCGCCGATCCCGCGGCGCAGGCGCGCGCCTATGCCGAGCAGTTCACCATCGCCGCATCTGTTTCCACAGGAGCCTGATCATGCCCAGTTCCGAAGCCTTGTTCGAAGACGCGCAGCGCTACATTCCGGGCGGCGTGGATTCGCCGGTGCGCGCCTTTCGCGGCGTGGGCGGAACGCCGGTGTTCATCGAGCGCGCGCAGGGCGCCTATGTGGTGGACGTGGCCGGGCGGCGCTACGTCGATTACGTCGGCTCCTGGGGCCCGATGATCGCCGGCCATGCGCATCCCGAGGTGGTCGGCGCGGTGCAGCAGGCGGCGGCGCGGGGCCTCAGCTTCGGCGCGCCGACGGCGCTGGAAACGCAGCTCGCGCGGCGGGTGTGCCAGCTCATGCCGTCGATCGAGAAGGTGCGCTTCGTCAACTCCGGCACCGAGGCCACCATGAGCGCCATCCGGCTGGCGCGCGGCGCCACGGGGCGCGACAGGATCGTGAAGTTCGAAGGCTGCTATCACGGCCACGCCGACAGCCTGCTGGTCAAGGCCGGTTCCGGCGCCCTGACGCTGGGCGTGCCGACCTCTCCTGGGGTTCCCGCGGCCTTGGCGGCGCAGACGCTGACCCTGCGCTACAACGACCTGTCCACCGTGCGCGACGCCTTTGCGCAATGGGGCCCGGAGATCGCGGCGGTGATCGTCGAGCCGGTGGCGGGCAACATGAATTGCGTGCCGCCGGCCGATGGATTCCTGGCGGGCTTGCGCGCGCTGTGCGACGCGCAGGGCAGCGTGCTGATCTTCGATGAGGTGATGACGGGCTTTCGGGTGGCGCTGGGCGGGGCGCAGGCGCGCTATGGCGTGCGGCCCGACCTCACCACGCTGGGCAAGGTCATCGGCGGCGGCATGCCGGTCGGCGCCTTCGGCGGTCGGGCCGATCTGATGGACCAACTCGCCCCGGACGGCCCGGTCTATCAGGCGGGCACGCTGTCCGGCAATCCCTTGGCCATGACGGCGGGATTGGCGACGTTGAACATTCTCGGCCAGCCCGGCTTTTTCGAGCGGCTGGAAAACATGACCCAGCGCCTCGTCGACGGGTTCGCCGAACGGGCCGCGGCGCATGGGATTGCGCTCGCCACCCACGCCGTGGGCGGCATGTTCGGGCTGTTTTTCACGGACCTCCCGGACGTGCGCCATTTCGAGGATGTCATGGCCTGCGACGTGGCGCGCTTCAGGCGCTTCTTCCACGGCATGCTGGGCCGCGGCGTCTATCTCGCGCCTTCGGCCTTCGAGGCGGGGTTCGTGTCGGCCATGCACGGCGAAGGCGAACTGGCGGCGACGCTGCTCGCGGCGGACGAGACCTTTCGCGAACTCGCCACCGCCTGAACCGGCGCGCCGCCTGACCCGCGCCGGCGGTCGCGGCGCCTGTCCCGCATCTGGAATCGTCCGGCTAACTTCGGTGCGGCGCCTCGTGCATCGGCAGTTCCTCGTCACTCGGCAGCATGGGCCAGGGGTCCTGGTGGGCGATGACGTCGCTGCCGGGGAAGCGCGCGCGCACCGCCGTTTCCACCCATTCCGCCGCCCGGTGCGCCTGCCAGAGCGGCAGATCGCGGCTCATCTCGAGGTGGATCTGCACGAACATCTGTTGGCCCGACTGACGGGTGCGCAGATCGTGCACCCCGCGCACTTCCTCCGGCTGGTGCGCCAGCGCCAGGATCGCCTCGCGCACGGCGCCGTCCACTTCCCGGTCCAGCAGGTGGTGAA
>JAJXTQ010000189.1 GCA_021783685.1 Pseudomonadota bacterium
AGTTCGAGCGCCTCATCATTGTCGCCCATTTCCTCGTAGGCGTGGGCGAGTTCGAGCTTGGTGGCGACCTCCTCGGCGACGGTGGGCGTCATCTGTGGCGATGGCGCCTGTGGCGGCGTCGGCACTGCCGCGGCTTCAGCCGGCGGCGCGAGCTCATCGAGCTCCAGACTGATCTTGGAGAAGTCCACGCTGGGCGGCGGCGGGGAGACTTCCGGTGCCGGCTCTTCGGCCGGCTCTGCATCATCGAGATCGAACTGGAGATCGAGCGGCTTGGCACTGGCCACCGCCGAGCGTTCGAGTTCTATCATGGCCGGCCCCGCCGCTTCGCTCGGTGCCTCGTCTCCAGGCGCAGACAGATCGATATCGAGTTGTCCGGCGTCTTCGTCCGGTCCCAGCGAGGGCCCCAGCGGAATCTGCGCCGCTTCCTGAGGCGCCGCTTCACTCTCTGATTCGCGACCAGGAATCACCAGCGTTTCGACGCCGGCGTATTCGCCGGCCGGCTCGATCAGCGCGGGGCTGAGTTCGAAATCCAGTATCCCGGATTCATCGGCTGGCGCCTTCGGCGCGGCCTCGACCGCTGCGGGGAGGCCCAGATCGAAATCGAGCGCGGCGGGTTCTTCTTCCGGCTCGGGCAGCACCATGCCTGGCTGGGCGAGCACCTGGGTATCGGTCGCCTGCTCTGGCGCGACCGCCGTCTCGGGCAGCAGTAGAGGCCCGTCCTCGGTGGTCCCGGCCTCGACCTCGGACGGCGGCGCAGCCGGGGATCTGCCATAGAGCGGGTTCTCGGGGTCCATCTTGTGCACCAGCAGCGCTGCCATCTCCCAATCGGGGCCGACTCCGCCGGTCTGGGCGTAGATCTCGCTGGCGATCGCCCTGAACGGCTCGATGCTCTTGCGTGCGGCATAGATCTCCAGCAACTTCAGTCCGATCGCGGCTCGAGTCGGGTCGAGTTTTCGTGCTTCGAGCAGGATTTCCTCGGCTTGCGTGTCGCGTCCATAAGCCAGGTATACGTCCGCTTCAGCCACAGGATCGACTCCCTCCTCGGCATCGAGAGCGGCAAGACCGGATTGGCTGAACTCACTGTTCAACGAATTGCCGCTGGTATCCACGCTCTGGCCGCCGGCGAACACCGAATCGGCCGCCGCGGTCGTGCTGGGCGGCTCGACATCCGCTGCCGCGCGCCTGCGACGCCAACCCGCGTAGCCAAGATAAGCCAGCAGCAGAGCAACGATGCCGCCACCGCCATAGACGAGCCCGGCGTTATCTTCGATGAAGCCGGTCTGCACCGGCGCCGGCTTCTTCGCCATTGCAGGCGCGGTCTTTCTCGCCGCTGCCGGCAAGGGCGACTTGGCTGGGGGAAGCGCAGCCGGTACCGGCTGCGCCGGCTGGGGCGGGGCGACGGCTGCGGGAGCCGCTTGGGCTGGCATGGGCGGTTTAGGCTGCAGCGCAGGCTTCACCGCCTCGGGTTGAGGCGGCGGCGCGACCGGTGTCGCAAGCGCTGCCGGTTTGGCCGCCTCGGCCTGCTGCTGCAACGCTGCCATGCTCTGGCTCTTCAGTTCGACCAGCTTCTTGAGATCATCGAGATTCTTTTGCAGTTCGGCGATGCGGCTGTTGGCCTCCTTCAAGGCCTTGTCACGCGCGACCAGATCTTCCTCGATCGCTCTGAGCCTCTCCGTTCCGCCCTTGCCGACAGTCTTGGCGCCCACAGGCGACTCCGAACGGGAAACCTCAAGCTTGTCCTTGCCGACGACTTCCGTCGGCGCGTGGTCCACCACCCTGGGCACGATCAGCCCGGAGGCCGCCCGCTGTGCCGGCGCTCCGCTCGGTGCTTCGCTGACGGCGGCGGCGAGCTTCCTGCGGTAGGCATTGAAATCGGCCGACTGGGCGAGGACGGTTTTCGTCGCCTCATTCGGGTCGATCGCCGCTGCTGCCTGCGGATCGGGAATACTGAGGATCTTCCCGGACATCAGGCGGTTCATGTTGTCGGCCGCAAAAGCACTCCGGTTGCCGCGGAACAGCGCCACCAGCATCTGATCCAGGCTGACGCCTTCCGGCTTGCTCTCCCGGGCGATCTCGGAGAGCGTATCGCCGCGCTTGACCCGTCGCGTAGCCGCCTCCGGTTTGGCTGCCGCCTCGTGGCGCGGCGGCCGCGACGACTTCGGAGTGGCCGGGCTGACCGATTGAGCGGACGGCGCAGCTATTGGCGCAGCTATCGGCGCGGCTTGCGACGCGGCTTGCGGTGCTATCGGGGCAGCCGCGGGAGCCGCGGCAGGCGGCATTTCGTGCCGGGCTTCAGGCAGAACGACCGGGGCGGAGGCGGCGCCCTCCTGTTTCAGGAATTGGGGCGGGTCGAGCAGGAATGTGTATTCGCGCACCAGGCGGCCCGAGGCCCAGTCGAGTTCCACCAGCATGTCGAGGAAGGGTTCGTTGATCGAACCAGAGGAAGACAGGCGCAGGTAGGGCTGGCCGTCGGGCCGCTGATCCAGGCTGAAGCGCAGACTGGAGAGCGCAGAGACGTACTCGATGCCGGCCTGCTTGAAGGCTTCGGGCGAGGCAATCTTCGCGGTCAGCGAGGAGAGTTCATTGCGGCTGGCGGTGATATCCAGTTCGGCGCGCAACGGTTGCCCGAGCGCGGAGAGCACGGTCAGCTTGCCTAGGCCTGCGGCGCCGACGGATAGCGGCAGCGCGGCCAGCGCGACGGCGAGCGCGGAAGCCTTGAGTCTCATACGCAGGGTGGTTTTACTCACGGAGCCTCCCTCTCGGGGACATTTCACGAACAATTAACATAACATCATGAAGTTAGCTATGCAAGTTAACCTCGCCCCTCAAATCTGCGCGATGACGTCCCGTCGCATCATTCGAGCAGGATGCGCAGCATCCGTCGCAGCGGCTCGGCTGCCCCCCAGAGCAACTGGTCGCCGACGGTGAATGCCGACAGGTATTCCGGTCCCATCGACATCTTGCGCAGACGTCCGACCGGCACGTTCAGCCCGCCGGTGACCGCAGCCGGGGTCAGCGCCGCCACCGATGCTTCGCGCTGATTGGGCACCACCCTGACCCATTCGTTGTGCCCGGCGAGCATCGCTTCGATATCGGCCAGCGGCACGTCGCGCTTGAGTTTGATGGTGAGCGCCTGGGAGTGGCAACGCATCGCACCGATACGCACGCACAGGCCATCGACTGGAACCGGCGCGGTCTCCCGGCCGAGTATCTTGTTGGTCTCGGCCTGGCCCTTCCACTCCTCCCGGCTCTGGCCGTTGCCCAGATCCTTGTCGATCCAGGGGATCAGCGAACCGGCCAGCGGCACGCCGAAATTCGCGGTGGGGAAACGCTCGTCGCGCAGGATGCCGGCCACTTCGCGATCGATGTCGAGGATCGCCGAAGCCGGATCTTCGAGCAGGGGGCGGGCGACGCGGTGCGCCTCGCCCATCTGCTGCAGCAGTTCGCGCATGTTCTGGGCGCCGGCGCCGGAAGCCGCCTGATAGGTCATCGAGGTCATCCACTCGATCAGGTCGGCCTCGAACAATCCGCCCAGCGCCATCAGCATCAGGCTGACGGTGCAATTGCCGCCGATGAAATTCTTGACGCCGCGCCCCAGCGCCGCCCGGATCACCTCGCGGTTCACCGGATCGAGGATGATCACCGCGTCCTCCTTCATGCGCAGCGTCGAGGCGGCGTCGATCCAGTAGCCGCGCCAGCCCGCGGCGCGCAGTTGCGGGAAGATCTCGGTGCTGTAGTCGCCGCCCTGACAGGAGATGATCACCTCCATTTCGGCCAGATCCTTTAGGCTCTTGGCATCCTTGAGCGGCGGCGACTCCTTGCCTAGATTCGGGGCGCTGCCGCCGACATTGGAGGTGGTGAAAAATGTCGGCTCGATCAGGGCGAAATCATTCTCCTCGCGCATCCGCTGCATCAGCACCGAACCCACCATACCGCGCCAACCGACCAGCCCCACTCTTTTCATCGTTCTACTCTCTAAATGTTGAAATCACAGGGCCGCGAGCACCGCGTCGCCCATTTCCCGGGTGCCGATCCGGCGCGCACCGGGCTCGCTGATGTCGGCGGTACGCAGACCCTGGGCCAGCACCCGCCTCACCGCCGTCTCGATGCGCTCGGCGGCCGCTGCCTGATCGAAGGTGAAGCGCAACATCATCGCCGCCGAGAGGATCGTGGCCAGCGGATTGGCGACGTTCTGTCCGGCGATGTCCGGCGCCGAACCGTGGATCGGTTCGTAGAGACCGAAACGGTGCTCGTTCAGGGAAGCCGAAGGCAACATGCCGATCGAGCCGGTGAGCATCGAGGCTTCGTCCGAGAGAATGTCGCCGAACATGTTGCCGGTGACGATCACGTCGAACTGCTTGGGATTCTTCAGCAACTGCATCGCGCAGTTGTCCACGTACATGTGCGACAGTTGGACGCTCGGGTATTCGCGACCCACCGCGCTGACCACCTCGCGCCACAACTGCATGGTGTCCAGGACGTTGGCCTTGTCCACCGAGCACAGCCTGCCGCCGCGTTTGGCCGCCGCCTGGAAGCCGACGTGGGCGACGCGCCTGATCTCCGACT
>JAJXTQ010000190.1 GCA_021783685.1 Pseudomonadota bacterium
GTGCACGAAATACCAGCTCGAGCCCGCGCCCTTGCCGAGCGTGTCGATGAGCTTCTCGAGCGGCAGTCCCTGGGCGCGGGCGAAGGCCATCGCCTCGGCGACCGCCTCGATTATGCCGGCGCACATGATCTGGTTGGTCGCCTTGGCGGCCTGCCCGCTGCCGACCGGGCCGAACAGCGTCACCGTGCGGCCCATCGCCTCGAGCACCGGGCGAGCCCGCTCGAACGCTTCCGGGTCACCGCCGCACATGATCGCGAGCGTGCCGTCACGCGCACCCTCCACGCCGCCGCTCACCGGGCAGTCGAGGAAAGCCGCACCGGAGGGCCGCAGCAGGTCTGCGGCGCGGCGCGCGGTGTCGGCGGCGATCGTCGAGCAGTCGATGAGTAGCGCGCCGCCCGCGAGCGCCGCTGCCAGCGCACCGGCAACCTGCAGCACGTCGGCATCCGCCGAGACGCAGCTCACCACGACGTCGACCTGCCCGGCCAGTTCCGCCGGCGTGGCGCAGGCGATGATGCCCAGCTCGACCGAGAGCGCCTCGGCCTTCTGCGCCGTGCGGCTCCAGACCGCGCTCAACAGGCCCGCCTTGTGTAGATTGCGGGCCATGCTCAGGCCCATGGCGCCGAGTCCGACGAATCCTACGCGCATCGCTGTCTCAGCCCCTCTGGAGCCGGCCCGGCGGCCGGAGGGCTCCAACTATAGGGCTGTCGGCGCGGAAGCGGAACCGCTCCCTCAGCTGCCGCTGCCCGAGCCGCAGTCCTGATTCATGATCTGGCGCGCCTTGACGCGCGTGGCGTCGGCCTCGGCGTCGCTCATGTATTGGCGCTTCCCGTCCTTGCCCTCGGTGAAGAGCCGGCGCGCGGCGAGGAGTTTCTCGTATTCGGCCTTGGCCTTTTCGCATCGCTTGGCGTGCAGCTTCGCCTCGGCCGACTGGACTGCGCGCTCATCGGCGGCCTGCTGGATCTGCTGATTTGCCTCTTGGTCCTCCGCGGCGGTGCCGGCCGTGCTGGCCGCGCCCTTCGCGCTGCCGGTGGCGGTCGCGATCCGTGTGGCACCGGGGCGCCACTGATCGCTGTAATGCACGACGCCGTGCCGATCGACCCAGCGGTAGACATCGGCGTGCGCCTGCGCAAGCGCCCCCGCGAGCAGGGTTGCGGCCAGCAGACTGAATGCGATCGTGGTGCGTGCCATCTGCGCCTCCCGGCGCCACGGGACCCTCGATTATTCCCGCAGCATAGTTTTTACTGTGGCACAGCTGGACCGGACAGACCAGAGACTGGGCTCTCACTTGACGAAAAACCCCCCGACCGGCGCAGCCAGCCGGGGGGTAACCGTGGCCGCAGGGCTACATGTCGTACGCCCGCTCGCCGTGGACCGTGACGTCCAGCCCCTCGCGCTCGTCTTCTTCGGAGACCCGCAGACCGACGGTCCATTTCACCAAGTAGAAGCCGATGGCGGCCACCACGGCGGTCCAGGCGATGACCACGGCGACGGCCTTGGCCTGGATGAACAGCTGCGCCCAGATGCCCGGGTACGCCGCGCCGCCGGGACCGCCGAGCAGCGGATCGTTGAAAATGCCGGTCGCGAGGGCCCCGAAGACACCCCCGAGCGCGTGCACGCCGAAGACATCGAGCGCGTCATCGGTTCGGATCATCTTCTTCAGGCCGGTTACGCCCCAGAAGCACAGCGGGCCGACCGCGAGCCCGATGACGAAGGCGCCCGGGATCCCGACGTTGCCCGCGGCGGGTGTGATGGCCACCAGGCCGGCCACCGCGCCGGAGGCGGCGCCGAGCATTGACGGCTTGCCCTTCACGATCCACTCGGCGCTCATCCAGGTGAGCACTGCGCAGGCGGTGGCGAGGTAGGTGTTCAGGAACGCAAGGGCGGCCGACCCGTTCGCCTCCAGGGCCGAGCCGGCATTGAAGCCGAACCAGCCGAACCACAGGAGCGAGGCACCGATCATCATCATCGTGATGCTGTGCGGCGGCATGGGCTCCCTGCCGAGACCGATGCGCTTGCCGAGTATCCTCGCCCCGACCAGGCCGGCGACGCCGGCGTTGATGTGAACGACGGTGCCGCCGGCAAAATCGAGCGCGCCCCATTGCCACAATAGTCCGCCGACCGGCTTCGGCCCTGCGGCGGTGTCGAGTCCCGGCCAATACCACACCATGTGGGCGACCGGGCAATAGCAGAACGTGAACCAGAACACCAGGAACAGCAGGATCCCGGAGAACTTCACGCGCTCGACGAGTGCGCCGAGGATCAGGCAGCAGGTGATGGCGGCGAAGGTGGCCTGGAAAGCGACGTACACCAGCTCGTTCAGCACCACACCCTTGTCGAAGGTGCCGATGGTCGAGAACGCGCCGGTGACGGAGTTGAACGTGCCGGCGAGGAATAGCCGGCTCAGTCCGCCGATGAATGCGTTGCCTGCGGTGAAGGCGAGCGAGTAGCCATAGACGCACCACAGGACGCTGATGAGGGAAAAGCCGACGAACACCTGCATCAGGACCGAAAGCATGTTCTTCGTGCGCACCAAGCCGCCGTAGAACAGGCCAAGCGCCGGAACCGACATCAGCAGCACCAGAGCGGTGGAGGTGAGCATCCAGGCGGTGTCACCCTTGTCCGGTACGGCCGGGCCGGCCCAGGCCAGCGAGGGGATCAGAGCGGTGAGGGCGATGAGCGCCGTGGCCAGTCGGTTTCTGAGAGTCTTCTGAGCGCTGCGCATGTGTTCTCCCGGGGCGGTTCGCGCGACCCGCGCACTGGCGCCCGTTCATGCCGCAGACTGGGCTGCACGAGCGGCGGGGACGCGGGTAAGCTGATGACCCGGGTGCAGGTGCAGAAACCGTGCCATGGCAATTTCCCGCGGTGATCCGGCAGGTTGCGCATCGCGGAGATTGTCCGTCGCACCGTCTTGGTGCCGCCCTTGAGGTAGTTCGCCCCATCGTGGGGCATGCGGGTTGAGGTCAATGACTATGGATAATCTGGGTATCGATGCCATCGCCCGGCGGCTGCTCGAGAGCGTTCCACCGGGGTTGCGCGCCGTGCAGAAGGACCTGGAAAGCAATTTCCGGGCGGTACTGCGGGCGAGCCTGAGCAAGCTCGATCTGGTCAGCCGCGAGGAGTTCGACACGCAGGCCCGGGTCCTGCAGCGCACGCGCGAGCGGCTTGCGGAACTCGAAGTGCGTCTGCGGGCGCTGGAAGGCTCGGGAGCGGCTACGCGCTGAGAACCGGCGGCCTGCGCTGGTGCCGTGCACGACGCGGCATGCACGGGCCGCCGCGGACCCCGCAGGGTCGCGGCAGCGCGTTGCGGGGCTGAATCCGCCGATCCCCCGCTCAGGTCATCCGTGCGAGCCGGATGCCACGGATGTGGCCCGACTTACTTGGGCTTGCCCTTAACCAGCTGCGGGTCGACCAGCGACACCATGTAATTGACCGCCCGTTTCACGACGGCATCCGGTACACCCGGCCGGCCGCCTTTGGCCGGCATGATGCCCGTCGAACCGTGAAAGCCGTGCAGCGCGTGGTCGTACAGCGTCGCCAGCCCCTTGGCGAGATGGTGCGCCCAGGCAGCCTTGTCGCCGGCCTTCGGCGCGCCCGCGACGCCCGGTCCGTGGCAGGCGCTGCAGGTCTGCTGGAACAGCTGCTGGCCGGTGGTCGGCACGCCCATGCCTCCAGCGCTCGCGCCGGCCGCCGAGGCAGCCGTCGGCGCGATGGCGAGTCCGGCATTGTTCTGGCCGGCGATCGCCACCCGCTGGAACGGTGCGACGCGCTGCTCGACGCGGTGGATGTACTCGGTATCCGACAGGATGTCCCGCTCCTGTGTGTGGTTACCGACGTAGCGCGCGAAGCTGAAAATCAGTATGGCGATCACGACCAGTAGGCCGATGACCATGCTGAACACGTTAATGAAGTGCGAATCCTGCTTGCTCACGCGACCTCTCTGCGGAATCCGTGAACGCTGAAACCGGAGTATACCCCTCGTGAGCCGCTTGGCTGAAGCCCCGGTCATCGCGCGGGTGTCCTCCGGGGCGGGCCCCTGCCCTCGGGCCCTTACGTGGCATCCCGGCGATGACCCGCGTATCATCGCCCGGCCCTGGCGCAGGGGGCATGCGGCCGAGAGGCCAGCCGGCTCCCGATCCTGACCGTTCCAGGTCAGTCGCGCGCCGCGACACGGTGCGCCCGTAGCTCAGTTGGATAGAGTGGCAGCCTCCGAAGCTGCAGGTCGCTGGTTCGAATCCAGTCGGGCGCGCCAACTTCCTGGGATCCCTGCCGATCGTGCGCGGCCGCCACGCCATGGGCGCGGCGAGTCGATGCCGCTAGGGCGTGCGGCCCATATCCGGGCGCGATTCTCGTACCTTTCCCGTCAGCCACCGCATCATCTGTCGGATTGTCTCCAACCGGGTCGCCTCGCGCGGGTGCTCGTGGATCCGAGCATGCATCGCCAGCGCCTCGGCGTCCGCGATGCCCTGGGTCTGCAGAAAACCCGTGATCGGACAGCAGGCCAGATCGCCCGGGTCGCGCAGATGGATCGGGTCATGCATTGCCATCCACTG
>JAJXTQ010000191.1 GCA_021783685.1 Pseudomonadota bacterium
GGCGCCATGAGCACGCCGATGCCGAAGATGGCCATGGCCTTGCCGCGTTCGTTGGCCGGGAAGGTGTCGAGCAGGGTCGACTGGGAGAGCGGGATGACGGGCGCGCCGAAAATGCCCTGCAGGATGCGGAAGATCACCATCTCGGTAAGGGTGGCGGCCTGCCCGCAGAGCCCGGAGCTGATCACGAAGCCGACGACGCTGACCAGGATCACGTTGCGGCGGCCGAAGCGGTTCGCAAGATAGCCGCTGAGGGGAATCATCACCGCTTCGGCAACGATGTAGGACGTCAGCACCCAGGTGATCTGTTCGGAGGTCGCCCCCAGCGAGCCCATCATGTGCGGCAGGCTGACGTTGACGATGGTCATGTCGAGAATGACCATCAGGGTGCCGAGCATCACGGCGACCGTGACGGGCCAGGGAGAAGCGCTGCCCCGCGCAGGGGTGGCGGTCACTGCGTCCATTGCTGTAACTCGCTGCGATTTCGTGGGCGGCCGGCCAGTCGGGGGACTGTAATCAAGCCGCAAAGTTGGCCGGCATTGTAGGCGCGTTAGCAGCTTACGCCAATAGGCCGGTTGCCGGAGGGGTCAAGCGACGATGCGCAGCGAGAAATCCACGGCCTGCACGTGCTTGGTCAGGCTGCCGACGGAAATACGGTCGACGCCGGTTGCGGCGATCTGGGCCACCGTATCGAGCGCGATCCCGCCCGAAGCCTCCAGTTCGGTCGTGGCGCCGCGCTGATCGCGCAGGGCCACGGCCCGGATGAGCTGGGCGAGGTCGAAATTGTCGAGCAGCACCGACCGGACATCGAGTCCGAGCGCTTCGTCGAGTTGCTCGCGCGTCTCGACCTCGACCTGCAGCGGCAGCTCCGGATGGCACCGGCGCGCGGCCAGAACCGCAGCCGTCAAGCTGCCGGCGGCTGCAATGTGGTTTTCCTTGATCAGCATGGCATCGAACAGGCCCATGCGCTGGTTGCCGCCGCCGCCGCAGCGCACGGCGTATTTTTGCGCGGCCCGCAGGCCCGGCAGGGTCTTGCGGGTGTCGAAGATCCGCGCCCGACTGCCGGCCACGGCGTCGACGTAGCGGCGCGTGAGGGTGGCCGTGCCCGAGAGCGTCTGCAGGAAATTCAGCGCCGTCCGTTCACCGGTCAAAATCGCCGGCGCGCTCCCCTCGATCTCGCAGACCGTCTGCCCGGGCGTCAGCGCCTCGCCGTCGCCCGCATGCCAGCGCACGTGAACCCCCGCGTCGAGCGCGCGATAGACCGCATCGAACCAGGGCCGACCACAGAGGACCGCCGCCTCGCGGCAGATGAGCCGAGCCCGCGCCGGTCGGTCGGGAACGAGGTGTGCGGTGGCATCGCCGGCGCCCACGTCCTCGGCCAAGGCCGCGCGCACCGCAGCCAGGATGAGAGGTTCTTCGGGTGGACAGACCGGCTGGGACATGGCGCAGGAACCGTTCTCCGTGGACGAAGCGGCAGTCTAGCGGCCGGCATCGGCGCAGGCGAGTCTCGATCGACCCCCCGCGGCTGTTAGACTGACGCGGCACGCCCGAGGATGAGGAGACGGCTCATGAGCGGACAGGCCCGACCCCACAGCCATCTGCTGGGCGACATCGGCGGCACCCACACGCGGCTCACGCTGTATCAGGGCGGACGGCAGGGCGCCATCGGTCGCTATCGCAACCGCGAGTTCCCCGATCTCACGGCCATCGTGCGTCATCATCTGGCGAGCCAGCCTCTGCCGGCGCCTCACAGCGCGATCCTGGCCGTTGCCGGACCGACCGAACGGGACGGGTCCGTGACGCTCACCAACCGCGGCTGGCGTCTCGAACCCGGCGCGCTGGCCGCCGCGCTCGATCTGGATGCCGTGCGCCTCGTCAACGATTTCACCGCGCAGGCATTGGGCATTCCCCATGTGACCGCGGACGAGCGGACGGTCCTGAACGCGGGCGAACCCTGGCCGCACGCGCCGCTGGCCGTGATCGGCCCCGGTACGGGGCTGGGCGTATCCGGGCTCCTGCCGCACGAAACCGGCTGGCTGGCGCTGGCGGGCGAAGGCGGGCATGTCACGCTGGCGCCCGCGGACGCGCGCGAGAGCGCCTTGCTCGATGCCTTGAGGCGTCAATGGGGCCACGTCTCGGCCGAGCGGGTGGTCAGCGGCCCGGGGCTCCTCGCGCTCTACAACCATCTGGCTGCGGACGCAGGCGCGCCCGCGCTCTCGGCACCGCCGGAAATCACCCTGCGCGCCGGCCGGGAAGCCCTCGCCGACGAGGCCCTGGGCTATTTCCTTGCGTTCCTCGGTACCGTGGCCGGCAATCTGGCCCTGACCCTGGGCGCGCGCGGCGGCGTCTACCTGTGCGGCGGCATCCTGCCCGATCTGATCGCGCCACTGCGCGCCTCGCCGTTCATGGAACGCTTCTGCGCCAAGGGGCGCTACCGCGACTATCTCGCGGCCATTCCCGTTCATCTGGTGACGGCGCCGGACACCGCGTTCCGGGGGCTGGCCAGCCTGATCCCGGAACGCGAGCATCCGCGCAGATAGGGCTTCGGCCTCAGCCGGCGACACCTGCCAGGGCATCCGCCAGATACGGCGGCAGCACGAAGGCCGCCTGGTGCATGTCCACCGAGTAGTAACGCGTCGGGAAAGCGGCCTTGCGCGCCGCCTCCAGCCGCATCGGGCGGACGGGGCCGTCCTTGCAGGCCAGCGTGGCGCTCCACCAGCCGGACGGATAGACCGGCTGCGGATAGTGCAGGGTCTTGACGTCGGCAAACCCGGCGCGGCGCAGGGCGCCATGGACGCTGCAGAGCAGGTCGACGTGATACAGCGGCGATTCGCTCTGCTGCACGATGAGGCCACCCGGGGCCAGCACGCGGTGCACGTCGCGATAGAACGGCTCGGAAAAGAGCCCCTCCGCCGGGCCGACCGGATCGGTGCTGTCCACGATCACCACATCGACGCTGCCGGCCGGCGCATGGGCGAACCAGGCGATGCCGTCCTCGAAGCGCAGTTCGGCGCGCGGATCGCCGTTGGCCGTGCACAGCTCCGGGAAGTAGCGCTCGGAGAGGCGCGTCACGCGCTCGTCGATCTCGACCTGCATGGCCTGTTGCACGATGTCGTGGCGCAGCACCTCGCGCAGCGTGCCGCAATCCCCGCCGCCGATGACGACGACCCGTCGCGGCGCGGCGTGCGTGAACAGCGCCGGATGCGTCATCATCTCGTGATAGAGGAAGTTGTCACGCTGGGTCAGCATCACGCAGCCGTCGATCACCATCAGATGACCGAAGGTTTCGGTGTCGTAGATCTCGATGTGCTGATAGACGGACTGCTCTTCGTGCAGTTTCGCCTTCACCTTGAGGCCGAAGGCGCTGCCGCCCGGCTCGTAGAATTCGGTAAACCAGCTGCTGTCCACGCTCATGTATGCTCCCCTGGGATCGCTGCGGGGCCTGATTATAGCCGCGCCAATCGCCCGTCCGTGTGACAGCGTCATCATCGTTTGCTTTACCGGATCCGTGCGAATCTTTTAGGCTTCCCGAACCGCTGGCTCCTCATCTGATGGTTCCTTCATGACCCGTGACGCTGCATCCGTTCCTGCTCGCGACCGCTACAACGTTCCGGAATGGAGTGAGGGCTATTTCGACGTCGATGCGCAGGGGAGCGTCGTCGCGCTGCCGCTGCGCGATCCGGCCAAGGGCCGCATTGCCCTGCCGGAACTGGCCCAGCGGATGACGCAGTCCGGGTTGAACCTGCCCATCCTGGTGCGCTTCTCCGACATCCTCCACGATCGGGTCGACACCCTGTGCGGCGCCTTCGGCGCGGCCATCGACCATCACGGCTATGGGGGCGGCTACACCGCCGTCTACCCCATCAAGGTCAACCAGCAACGCACGGTGGTCGAGGAAATCATCCGTCATGGCGGTGAGCGCGTGGGCCTGGAGGCCGGCAGCAAACCGGAGCTCATGGCCGTGCTGGCGCTGGCCCGCCCCGGCAGCCTGATCATCTGCAACGGCTACAAGGACCGCGACTACGTCCGCCGCGCGCTCATCGCCCGCCGCCTCGGCCTGCGCGCGGTGATCGTGATCGAAAAGCCCTCCGAGGTGGCGACGGTCATCCGCGAATCCGCCCAGCTCGGCGTCCGGCCGCTGCTCGGCGTGCGCGTCCGGCTGGCCAGTCTCGGCAGCGGCAACTGGCAGAACACGGGCGGCGAAAAGTCGAAGTTCGGCCTGTCGGCCGCCCAGGTGCTGGCGTGCATCGGAGAGATCGAGGCCGCCGGCCTGCTCGACTGCCTCCAGTTGCTGCATTTCCACATGGGCTCGCAGATGGCCAATGTGCGCGACATCCGGCGCGGCCTGACCGAGGCGGCACGCTATTTCACCGACCTGCACCGGCTGGGCGCACCGCTGCGCTACGTCGATGTCGGCGGCGGACTGGGCGTCGACTACGAGGGCACGCGCTCGCGCGGCGCCTGTTCGATGAACTATACGGTGGGCGAATACGCGCAGGTCGTGGTGCACGTCCTGCAGGAAGCCTGCCAGG
>JAJXTQ010000192.1 GCA_021783685.1 Pseudomonadota bacterium
TGCCCGAAATCATCGCCGCCTCTCGCCGCCACCCCTGGTGGCGCCGGGTCATGGGTCTGGTCGCGGGCCTGCTGATCCTCGCTTACTTCGGCTTTGCGCTGATCTTCCTGAGCTTGCGCTACGCGGTATTGCCCCATATCGAGGACTACCGCGGCAGCATCGAGCGCGTGCTCTCGGGGGCGATCGGGCTGCCGGTGACGATCGCCTCGATCGACGGGCAGTGGCAGGGCCTGCGTCCGCACCTGGCACTGCACGGCTTCGCGGTGCGCGACCGGGAGGGCCGGCCGGCGCTGACGCTGGACAAGGTCGAGGCCGACGTTTCCTGGACTTCGCTGCTCTATTTCGGCTTGCGCCTGCGCAGGCTGGAGATCATTTCTCCGTCGCTGACCGTCCGCCGCGACCGGACCGGGCAGATTTTCGTCGCGGGCCTTGCGGTCTCCAGCCAGCGCCAGGGGGGCGACTTTTCCGCCTGGCTGCTGGCGCAGCACCGGGTCGTGGTGCGCGATGCCACGATCACCTGGCAGGACGAACAGCGCGCTGCGCCGCCGTTGCAACTCAATCACCTGAATTTCAATCTGCAGAACGACGGCAGCCGCCACCGTTTCGGCCTCGCCGCCGATCCGCCCAAGAATCTGGCGGCGAGGATAGACGTGCGCGGCGATTTCCGCGGCGATCGTCTGGATCGGCCCGATACCTGGAGGGGGCAGGCCTACGCTGAACTCGACTATGCCGATCTCGCCGTCTGGCGCCGCTGGGTCGATTATCCGTTGGAGCTGCCGCGCGGCAGCGGCGGCATGCGTTTGTGGCTGGGCTTCGCGCAGCGGCAGGTCACCAGCTTCACCGCCGACATCGCCCTGGCCGACGTGGCGCTGCGCCTGGCCCCCGATCTGCCGCTGCTCGATCTGCAGAGCGTCAGCGGCCGCTTGGCCGGCACGCGCTTGCCGAACGGTTTCATCGCCAGCGCCAAGCACCTGGCCCTGACCACGGCGGACGGCATCAAGGTCGAGCCGAGCGACTTCCGCCTCTCCTGGAGCGCCGCACAGGGTGCCGCCCCGGCTCAAGGCGAGCTCTCGGCCGACGGCGTGGACCTCGGCGCGCTGGCGCGGCTCGCGGCGTTTCTGCCGCTCGATGACGCCGCACGCAAGCGGTTGGCGGGGCTTGCGCCGCGCGGCAGGGTTTTCGGCCTCAAGGCGTCCTGGAGCGGCAGCGCGGAAAAGCTGCTGGCCTATCGTCTGCGCGCCCGTTTCGAAGGTCTCGGAATGAGCGCCATCGGACCCCTGCCCGGTTTCGACGGCCTGTCCGGCAGCGTTGACGCCAGCGAGCGAGGCGGCAGCTTCAAGATCGCCAGCCGTGGCGCTGCTATCGATCTGCCCGCGGTCTTCGCCGACCCCCACCTCGACCTCCAGTCGCTCAATGCCAGGGGCGCTTGGACGGCGGTCAAGGCGGGCGTCGAGGTCAAGGTGGATAGCCTCGCTTTCGAGAACAAGGATGCCGCCGGCGTCGCCTCAGGCAGCTACCTGGCTCGCCCTCACGACCCGGGCGTGATCGACATGAACGCCCGGCTCACGCGCGCCGACGCCGGCGCCGTCTGGCGCTACATGCCGCTGGTGGTGAACAAGGGCGTGCGCGACTGGCTGCACAACGCGATCATCGGCGGTACGAGCGACGGCACGACGCTGCGCCTGAAGGGCGATCTCAAGCGCTTTCCCTTCGCCGACGGCTCCGGCCTGTTCGCGGTCAAGGGCCAGTTCCACGGCGCCACGCTACGCTATGCGCCGAGCTGGCCGGCGATCAACGACATCGACGGCACGCTCGATTTCACCGGCAAGGGCATGACCATCACCGCCAGCCGCGGCAGCATCTACGGCGTCACCGTCAACGGTGTCCGCGCCCGGATCGACGACCTCGCCGCGCCGGAGGGGCTGCTCGAAGTCAATGGTAAAGCCAGCGGCCCGACCAGCGACTTCCTGCGCTTCATCGAGGCCAGCCCGGTCGGCGAGCGTATCGACCACTTCACCGCCGGTATGTCGGCTGCGGGCAAGGGCGAACTCGCCCTGAAGCTCACCCTGCCGCTCGCGCATGTCGCCGACACCAAGATCGATGGCGACTATCAGTTCGCCAACAACCGGCTGGTGCCGGGTGCGGGCATGCCGCCGCTGACCGAGCTTGCCGGCCGGCTGCAATTTTCCGGCGACAGCCTGAGCGCGGACAAGGTGCGGGCGAAGCTCTTCGACATGCCGCTGACCCTGGGCGTGAAGACCGCCGGCAACGGCACGGTCTTGCTCAGCGCAGACGGCGGCGTCAATATCGCCACGCTGCGCCGACAGTACGACCAGCCGCTGCTCGATCGGCTCTCCGGCAGCACTACCTGGCACGGCAGCGCGCAGTTGCGCAAGAAGGCGATCGACCTCGTGATCGAGAGCCGGCTTCAGGGTATCGCGTCCAGCTTGCCCGAGCCGTTCGCCAAGCGCCCGGCAGAGATCCTGCCGCTGCGCTTTTCGCGCCAGATATCGGCCGCAGCGCCGGTGCGGCCAGCCGCTTCGCAGAAAATGGCGGTCGCTGCGGTGCCGCGGGATCAGTTCGATCTCAGCTTGGGCAAGATCCTGGCCGCTCGCCTGTTCTATCGCCGTGACGGCCAGGGGGTGGAACGGGGCGCGATCAGTATCGGCGCACCGCTGGTGCTGCCCGACAAGGGGATACTGCTGTCGGTCAAGCAGAAGAAGATAGACGCCGACCTCTGGCGTAGCCTGCTGTCCAAAGCGAACGGCGGCGGGGCGCTGCCGCTGACGACGGTGAAGCTCCAGGCGCAGCAAATGACCATCTTCGGCCATGCCGTCAATGATCTCGCGCTCACGGCCACTCCGAGAGACGGCGGTTGGCATGCCGAGGTAAACAGCCGCGAACTTTCCGGCGGCCTTGACTGGCGCGGTGCCGGCGCCGGCCGCCTCTCGGGCCACCTCAAGCGCTTGGAAGTCAACGAGACGGCGGCCTCCACCTTGACCAGCAGCCCCGAGCCGCAGGAACTGCCCGGACTGGATCTCGAGGCCGATCAGTTTCTGTTCCGCGGCAGAGCGCTGGGCAAGTTGAAGATCAACGCCATCAATCGCAAGGGCGTCTGGGAAGCCAAACTCGGCATCAGCAACGAGGACGGCAGCCTGAGCGGCGAGGGCACCTGGCGGCCGGCTGCCGCTCAACCCGATACCCGCCTGAAATTCACCGTGGACGCCAAGAATATCGAGAAGACGCTCTCCCGCGTCGGCTATCCGGATGTGGTGCGCCGCGGCCGCGCCACACTGGACGGGACCGTCACCTGGAGCGGTTCGCCGGTGGCGATCGACTACCCGTCGCTCGACGGTTCGCTCTCCGTCGTTGCCACCGGCGGCCAGTTCAACAAGCTCGAACCGGGGGCCGGGCGCCTGCTCGGCATCCTCAGTCTGCAATCTCTGCCGCGCCGGATCACGCTCAACTTCCGCGACATCTTCAGCGAAGGTTTCGCCTTCGACAGCATCGCCGGGCAGCTCGGCATCAAGCGCGGCGTGATGAGCTCGGGCGACCTGAGAATCCAGGGACCGTCGGCCAAGATCCTGATGAGCGGCAGCGTCGATCTGTCGCACGAGACCCAGGATCTCAAGGTCCTGGTGCAACCCGCGATCGGCGAGTCGCTCTCGGTCGGGGCGATCCTGATGGCGCATCCGGCGGCGGGCGCGATCGCTTACCTGGTGCAAAAGCTGCTGCGCGATCCGATCGATCAGGCCTTCGCCTACGAATATTCGGTGACCGGCACCTGGGCCGATCCCAAGGTCGAAAAACTATCCTCGCCGCAGGCACAGGATTCCGGCAGGACGAGTCCATGAGCACGAGGATCGCCGCGATACAGATGATTTCCGGCCCCGAGATTCAGGCCAATCTGGTCGAGGCCGCGCGTCTGATCGACCAGGCGGCGGCCGAGGGCGCGCAACTGGTGGCCCTGCCGGAGTATTTCCCGATGATCGGCGCCAGCGATGCGGCGCGCCAGGATGCGCGCGAGCGGGACGGCGACGGGCCGATCCAGAACTTCCTCTCCGAGACCGCGAAGCGGCACGGCGTCTGGCTGGTCGGCGGCTCACTGCCGTTTGCCGCCGATGATCCGGGCAAGCAACGCAATACCTGTCTGCTCTATGACGGCAGCGGCCGCCGGGTACTGCGCTACGACAAGATCCACCTGTTCGATTTCGCGCGCGGCGAGGAGCGTTACGACGAGAGTCTGACGATCGAGCCGGGCACCGAGGTGGTCGCCATGGACTCGCCCCTCGGCCGCATCGGCCTGGCGATCTGCTACGATCTGCGCTTTCCCGAGCTGTTCCGGGCGATGGGCGCGGTGGATCTGCTGGTGCTGCCCGCTGCCTTCACCGAGACCACCGGGCGTGCCCACTGGGAGCTGTTGCTGCGTGCCCGCGCGGTCGAGAACCAGTGCTACCTGCTGGCCGCGGCGCAAGGCGGACGACATCCGAACGGACGCATGACCCACGGCAACAGCA
>JAJXTQ010000193.1 GCA_021783685.1 Pseudomonadota bacterium
CGCCACCACCTGCCGTGACGGCAGGTCGGGAAAATAGACGTAGCTCGCCTGGAACGCGTACAGGTAGAGCGCCGCCCCCAGATAGGCGACCACCCCCACCCCCAGCGTCGCTGCCAGCCACCGCATGGTTTGCCCCCGCCTTGCCGGCGCCATTTCAGTTAATGAATCTATAGTTAACAAAATCCCACATGGTAAGGGGAGAGGGCCATGGCGACCTGTCTGATGTTCGGCACGCTGACGCGGGAGGCCAGCAAGGCCAGCAAGGCCATCCGTGCCACGCGGATCGAAGCGATCGACAGGCTCGCGGCCGTCCAGGGAAACCCGTGTCCACGGTGATGGACCCCTTCATGCAGGCCGCCCTGGAGCAGGCACGCATCAGCGGGGCCGAGGGCGGCATTCCGATCGGATCGGTCATCGTGCACCAGGGCCGCATCATCGGGCGCGGGCACAACCGCCGGGTGCAGCGCGTCAGCGCCATCCTGCACGCCGAGATGGACGCCCTGGAGAACGCCGGCCGCCAACCCGCCAGCGTGTATCGCGAGGCAGTGCTCTACACCACCCTGTCACCCTGCGCGATGTGCAGCGGCGCCATCCTGTTGTACGGCATCCCGAAAGTGGTCATCGGCGAGAACCGGAGCTTCATCGGTGAGGAGACCCTGTTGCGGTCGCGCGGCGTGATGGTCGAGGTGTTGCAGGAAACTGCCTGCATCGAGCTGATGCGCGACTTCATCGCCGGCAATCCCGGCCTGTGGCACGAGGACATCGGGGTGACCTGAAGCCATTCCATCCGTGACGACGCCCGAGGGAGAAACACCATGAGAAAAGCCCGTTCCCTTTGCATGATGATCCTGTCGGCACTGCTCGGATTCGCCGCCGGGGCTCCCGCCACGGCCGCGGAAACTGCTGGCTTGCAGATTCTGACGGAAGAAAGCCCACCGCTGAGTTTCATCAGGGACGGTGAAATAACCGGCCTGGTCACCGAGGTCGTCAGGGAGCTCGCCAAACGGACCGCCACCGCCGGGCGCATCCAGCTGGTGCCGTGGCAGAAAGGCTACCAGGCGCTGCTGGAGCAGCCCGATGTCGCGCTTGTCCCCACGGTCATGACTGCGCAACGCAAGCCCCTGTTTCAGTGGGTGGGTCCCCTGGCGGTCCTGGATACCAATCTCTACGCGTTGAAGGGATCCGGCATCGCGATCGCCAACCTGGACGACGCCAGGAAGGTGAACAGGATCGGGACCGTCGCGAAATACTATTCGGAGCAGATGCTCGACAAGGAGGGCTTCACCAATACGCAAAGCTATCCGGACACCGAAACCACCGTGCGCGCGCTGCTGGACGGGAAGGTGAAACTGCTTGCCTCCAACAACCTGGAAATGCCGGCTGTCCTGGAGAAAGTGGGCGGATCGATGGATGACGTGGAAAATGTGTTCACCCTGTCGACGGATCTGTTCTATATCGCCTTCTCGAAGGCCATACCCGCGGAGCGGGTCGCCCGCTGGCAGGACGCACTGGACGGAATGAAGCGTGACGGCACGTTTGCGAAGCTCTACGGAGAGTGGCTTCCGGCCGAACTCGCGCCCGGCATATTCCAGCTGGTGACCGAGGAATACCCGCCCATCACCTTCATGCGGGATGGCAAGCCGTCCGGGTTCGTGACGGACATGGTGAGGGAAATCGCCGCTCGCCAGGGGATTCCGGACAACATCCGGCTGACCTCCTGGAAGAACGGCTACAACATGGCCCTGCTGCACCCGAAGGTGGTGCTTTTCAGCGCCGAGCGCACGCCGGAGCGGGAGAAGCTGTTCCAGTGGGTGGGGCCTGTCGGCAAGAACAGCGCCATCCTCTATGCGAAGAAGGGCTCCGGAATCAGGATAGGAAGCCTGGAAGAGGCCAAGGCCGTTGGCTGCATCGCCACGACGACCAACTGGTTTACCGAGCAGCACCTGCAGCGCGAAGGGTTCGGGAACCTGCGCAGTTCCCCGGATGCGCGTGATAACGTCAGGCAGCTCATGAAGGGCGAGGTGCAGCTTTCGATCTTCACCGACATCACGATCCCGGAGATCGCAAAAGACGCCGGATACGGCATGCATGACCTGGAGCCCGTTTTCACCGTGCTCCAGACCGATTTCTACATTGCCATTTCACGGGACACGCCCGCCGGGGTGGTGCGGGAATGGCAGTCGACCCTGGACAGCCTGAAGCAGGACGGCTCCTTCGAGAAGATATACCGGCGCTACCTGCCCGATGCGGATCTGGACGATCTGCTGAAGAGATGACCTGACAGTCCGTGGCCGCGGCGCCTGCCCGCGACGCCCGGGGCGCGCAGGGCCTCGGCCTCGCCGGAGAACTTTTCGCTGCCTGTGCTGCCCCACTCAGGTGAAATCTTGCGCGCCCTTCATCAATACCCCAGCAGGAATGCCTGAATGGTCGATGCCCGCAGCGAAACGAATCTGGTCCCGCCCCCGGCGCGAACCGCAAGCAATGGTCCCGTGTTTGCCGGCTTCAAGCGGCTGTTCCAGCGGGGCGCGCTGATGTTTGCGGGCGAAACGAATCAGGTCCCGCCCCCGACGCGAACCCCAGGCAATGGATCCGTGTTTGCCGGCTTCAAGCGGGTGCTCCACCGGGGCGCGCTGATCTTTGCCCTCATCATCACGATCCTGTTCGCCCTGATCTATTACCAGCAGCAGCGCTCGGCGGAAGCGGTCCGCTCGGTGGAGCACACCCGGCAGGTCATCGCTTCCATCGACGCGCTGCGCACCTACCTCCTCAACCTCGACACCGCGGTGCGCAAGTACGCCGAATCGCACGACCCGGTCCACCTCGACCAGAGCCTGGTCTGTCGCCGGGCGCCGTGCCCGAGCGCCGAGCGGCTGATCGCCCTGGCCGGGCCGGACGGGGCCCAGGCCGCCCGCCTGGCGCCGCTGCCGGCGCTGCAACTGGCGCTGGAGGCGGGTTTCAGCGGGCTGCAGCAGCGCGCCGAGGCTGGCAGCATCAACGCCACGCCGCCGGAGCGGGAACTGGCGGGCTTCGACAAGTCCGCCATCGAGCAGATCCACCGCATCCTGATCGAGGCCGGGCGCGAGGAAATGAAGCAGCTGGAGACGCGCGAGAAGGCGCGGATCGACGACCAGAATCTGTCGTCGATCCTGCTCGGCCTGGCCGGCCTGTGGACCGGACTGGTGCTGCTCGGACTGTACCGGGAGACCGTCCGGCTGATCGGGGCCGGCATTCAGGCCGAGCAGACGATCAAGCAGCTCAGCCTGCGCGATGCCCTGACAGGCCTGGCCAATCGCCGCTTCCTGATGGAGAACGGAAAGCAGCTGGTCGCCGGCGCGAAGCGTTCAGGGGTCAGGATGGCCTTGCTGGCGGTCGACCTCGACGACTTCAAGGCGGTCAACGACGCGCATGGGCATGCGGCGGGCGACCAGGTGCTGGTGACGTCGGCACAGCGGATGCGGCAGCTGCTTCGCGAATCGGACGTGATCGCCCGTTTCGGCGGCGACGAGTTCGTCATCGTGCTGGGCCAGGTCGACGATGCGGAGGCTGCACGCGAGGTCGCAGGCCGCGTCGTGGCGAGCCTGCGCCAGCCGATTCCGCTTGAAGACGGCGGCACCGCACGCATCGGCGCCTCGGTCGGCATCGCCATGTGCTGCGCCGCCGACGAAACGCTGAACGACCTGTTCAAGAAGGCGGACGAGGCGCTCTACGCGGCGAAGCGGGAAGGCAAGAACACCTTCCGCGTCGCCGACGCTTCAGCCGGCGGCTGACACCACCACGCGTCCGCAGCGGCGACGCCCGCCCGGCTCATTTGGTGAGCGCCATGAACAGCTGCGGCAACCGCTCCGGCAGCCGCTCGACGTGGTCGATGACGGTGTACTGACGGCCGAAGATGTCGGCCACATACTCGTCGGCCTTCGGGTCGAGACTGATGCAGTAGGTGAAAATGTTGTCCTGGTCGAGTTCCTTCACCGCCTGGCGGGCATCCTCGATCAGCAGGCGCTCGTCGTGGGCGTCGACGTCGGACGGCTTGCCGTCGGTGAGGATCAGCATCAGCTTCTTGTCGGCCGGGCGCGCGCCGAGGTAGTGCGCGGCGTGGCGCATCGCCGCGCCCATGCGGGTCGAGTAGCCCGCCTGCATTGCCGCCAGGCGCGCCTTGACGTCGTCGTTCCAGTGCTCGCCGTAGCCCTTGACGTGCAGGTAGCGCACGTCGTGGCGGGTGTTCGAATGGAAGCCGGCGATGGCGAACGGGTCGCCCAGATTCTCGATCGACCAGGCGAGCAACGACACCGCCTCCTGGCTCAGTTCGAGGATGGTCTGGTCGGAGCCTGAGGCCTTTTCGTTGAGCGATTCCGACAGGTCGAGCAGCAGCATCACGGCGATGTCGCGGCCGTCGGTGCGGCGGCTCATGTTGATGCGCGGGTCGGGGGTGGCGCCGCCCTTGAAGTCGATCAGCGAGCGGATGGCGACGTCTAGGTCGAGCTCGCCGCCCTCC
>JAJXTQ010000003.1 GCA_021783685.1 Pseudomonadota bacterium
AGATACACGCCGACCACCTGCACCGAGGCGGTGACGGTGAGCGCGAACAGCGCGTAGAAGCCAAGCGGCGAAGCCTTCAGGCGCAGCCCGAACCAGGCGGCCAGCACTGCCGCCGTCACCAGCGCCAAAGGCCACAGGCCGCCCCAGGTGGTCCACAGGATCTGCCCGACCAGCAGCTCCTGCAGGTGCTCGCCGGCGTGCGGGTCGTGGCTCATCAGCACGATCGCCGTGCAGGCGGCAGTGACGAAGCCGACGCCGATCAGCGCTTCCAGCCGCTCGCGCGCCCGGTGTTCGAGGACGCGAAGCAGCAGCGCCCCGGCCAGCGCCGCCAGCACCGCGGCGAGCTGCATGCGCCAGCCGCCCACCTCGAAACCGAGCGCGCTCGCGATGACGATGCCGAGCCCGGCGAACTGGGCGATGGCCAGATCGATGAAGATGATCCCCCGCCGCAGCACCTCGCTGCCCAAAGGCACGTGGGTGGCCAGCACCAGCAGGCCGGCCGCGAAGGCCGGCAGCAGCAGGCCGGGCTCGACCGCGCCGAGCGTCATGGCGCCGCCGCCAGCAGCCGCGCCAGGGTGACCTCGAACAGGCCGAACAGGTCGTCGCTGCCCGGCGCGCCGCCGACCGTGTACGGCAGCTCGACTGCCGGGATGCCGGCCTTCTGCGACAGCCACGCGGATGGCTGCGCGGATTGATAGGCCGCCCGCAGGATCATCCGCGCCGGGCGGGCGTGCAGCGACCCGAGCAGCTCCGCAAGGTGCGCAGCCGAAGGCTCGACGCCGGGCTTGGGTTCGAGATCGCCCACCACCACCAGCCCCAGCCAGTCGGCCAGATAGCTGAAGCTCCTGTGGTGCACCACCACCGGCACGCCCTTGAGCCGCGCGCCCTGCCCCTCCCAGCGGGTGATCGCCGCCTGCCAACGGGCCTGGAAGTCGGTGTTGCGCTCGGCGTAGCGCGCGGCGTGGGCCGGATCGAGCTGCGACAGACGCGTCGCGAGCGCAGCGGCGATGGTGGCCATGCGGCGCGGATCGAGCTGCACGTGCGGATTGCCGGCGGCGTGCACGTCGCCCTGGGCGCGGTCGAGCTGGGTCGGTCGCTCCAGCAGCGGCACCTGAGCGCTCGCCTCGAAGTAGCCCGGCTGGCCGGGCTGGATGCGGCCGTTGCCGGCCTCGCGCTGAAGCAGCGGCAGCCAGCCCGCCTCCAGCTCGGCGCCGGTGCAGACCAGCAGGTCCGCCCGCCGCGCCTTGGCCAGCAGCGACGGCCGCGCCTCGATGTGGTGCGGGTCCTGCAGCGCGGTGGTGGCCGAATCGACCTCGGCCAGCTCACCGGCCAGCTCACGGGTCAGCGCCGCCCACTCGGGCTCGCAGGCGAGCACGCGCAGGGCGGCCTGTGCTGGCGCCGCCAGCAGCAGCGCCAGCACCATGAATGCAAATGCGGTTCTCATCGTGAACTCCTCAGAACCGGTGGGCGCCGTGCGGGCCCAGGCTCATGATGTATTGCAGGATGACCTGGTCGTCGGGCTCGCCCACCAGCGCCTCGTCGCGGTTGAATTGCAGGCGAAAGCGCGAGAACTCCGACGGCGAGAAGTCGGTCATCAGGCTCCAGCGCTCCGGATTCAGATCGGCAGCCTCCAGGCTGGCGGCGTTCAGTCCCAGTTCGGCGTCGCCGCTCGACAGGCGGCCGTAGCGGGTGCCGACGCGCCAGCGCGGCATGAACTGGTACACCGCCTGCGCGTACCAGCCCGATTGGTCGCTGGCGTAGCGGTCGGTCAGGCCCAGGCAGGCACCGCCGTCGAGGCTGTTGTCGATGCAGGTCAGGTCACCGTCCTCGTCGCGCTGGAAGTATTCCGCCGCCAGCGTGAGGTTGCGCTCGCGCGGGTTGCCGTTCGGCGCCCATTTCCACACCGCATCGGCCAGCCAGGTCCGGGAATCGCCGGAGAACCGCGTCAGCGCCTCGGCGTCGTTCAGGTCATCCACCCAGCCCTCGCGCTCGCGCGGCCGCGCCTTCAGGTAGGAAAGACCGGTGCGCCAGCTGTGCGAGGCGCCGACATCGCCGCCCAGATGCGCAAAGGCCGCCCAACTGCCGGCGCCGTTCTGGTCGCCACCGGCGTCCGAACCCGGAAAGAACTGCCCTTTGGCCACTTCGGCACCGAGCTCAAAGAACAGCTCGGTCGGCGCCAGCCAGCGCACCTGCACGCCATCCTGCAGCAGCCCCTCGCCGAACAGCGCCTCGTACACCAGGTTGTTGTCGGCGAAGTCCCAGGCGTGCGGGTGCTTCTCGTTCTGGTAGCCGATGCCCGAGCGAAAGCGCCCGCCCTTGACCGTCAGGCCGTGGCCGAGTTGCAGGCTCTGGAACCAGGCCTCCTCGACCTCCACTTCGTCGTCCAGGAAGGCCAGATTCAGATACCCGCGCAGGTAAGGATCGATGTTGGCGCTCATCACCAGCTCGGTGTGGTCGAGCGTGAAGCCGCGCTCGGCATGGGCGTGCGCGCCGGCCGGCAGAAAGCCGGAGATCGGCCGCTCGCCGCCGGCGCGGTCGTTGTAGGCGCCCTGCAGGATCAGCGAGATGTCGGGGTTGAAGGCGCTCGACGGCGGCGGTGGGGGCGGCGCCGCCTGCGCGGTCTGCTCGGCGGTGGCGGCGGCGGTCTGCGCCGTTGCCTGCGCCGCGCCGGCCTGCGTCTCGGCCGCCTGCACGCGGCCTTCGAGTGCCTTCAGGCGCGCCTCGTAGTCGGCCTGTAGGGCCTGGAATTTCTGCTCGAACTCGGCGCGGATGGCGTCGAGTTCCTGCGGCTGCGGCGCAGCCAGCGCCGGGGTGGCGAGCGCGCACAGCGCGACGATGAAGGTATTGCGTGTGGACATGGAAACACTCCCGTGAACGTCCCGGGTCGGGATCGCGTCGATGAGGCGCGCGGCCGTGTGCCGCGGACGCGGTGGCACTCAGGCGTTCAGGGGATGTGGCGGTGCGCGTGCGCGGGTCGTGACCGCCGTGGCGGGGACCTCGTCCGACGGTGCGGGAAGCGGGATGCGGGGATGCGGGGCCCGCGCCAGAACGAACGCCACGACGGCAAGCAGCCCGCTGCCCAGCACCCCGTAGGCGCCGCAGGCCTTGCAGGTGCCGGGATCGGGCAGGCCGGCCGGTTCGTGATGCCCGTGCGGCGAGACATGTTCGAGCGCGTGCCGGAGGGCGCCCTGCTGCGTCAGTGGGAGCAGCAGGGCGAGCGCCAGGACGAGACCCGGCCATGCCCGGCGAATGATCGATCGCGGCGGCGAGCGTGGGAACAGGTCGGCGGCAAAACGGGAAATCACGCGGATCGGCCTGGGTGATGGGTGGATCGTGGCAGTGTCGCGCCAGCAGCTTAGCCCCGCCCTGCATGCGATGCAACAATGTTTCATTCAGTCATCATCGCGCGCGTCGGAGCCTGCAACGCCCGGCCATGCGTGGCGGCTTGCAGCGTCATGAAATCGGCCTACACTCATCCGCGCTCGCGGGTGCGATACGATCCTGCGCAGGGGTGAACGATGTTGCGGAACGATTTCAGATCATGGGCGTTGGCGCTCGGCCTTGCCATGGTGCCGGGCTGGGTTGGGGCATGCGTCTTGCCGGAAGGGATCGAGCCCGGCCCGGCTGTGGACCCGCAGGCGCTGGACGGCTTCTACCTCGGCGGCGATGTCTGCCTCTACGATCCCGCCACGGTGGGCGAGGACCGGGTGCCGCGTTTTCGCGGTGCGCGGGCTCCCCAGGACGGCCCCACGCTGTATTACGTCAACGGCGCGAACGGATCGCCCGTGATCACGGCCGTCAACGTGGCCGTGCTGGCGGAAATCAGCCAGATCGCGATCCTCGGGATTTTCTATGCCGGTGATGGTGCCGGCGCGGCCAGCGATGCGCTTCCCGCCTCCTCCTCCGGCCCTGCGGTCGACACCTTGGAACAGGTGATCGCCGATCATCTGGCGCGGCGGGAGCCGGTGCACATCCGGGGTGGCAGCGCCGGTACGGTGGTGATCAGTGAAGCCATTCATGGGACGCGCAACCGCCTCGCCAAAGAAGCGCGGTTGCGGGGCGATTGGGCTGCTCCGCTCGACTTGCTGCGGGTGGAAACGCATGGTTCGGTGGCGCGCGATTTTCCCGAAGGGCCGCGCTACATCCATTACGACGCCAAGCCCGATCCGGTTCCCAAGATTGGCGTCGCCGGGCCCGTGGCGCATCCTGGCGCGCGCGCGGTGATTGCGCATTTCGCCCCCGATCGTTCGCGGTCGGCCCGGCAACAGTCTGCGGCGTCGCTGGCGCGATCCGTGTCGCAGGTCGGTGCGGCGCGGTCCCGGGCCCAGGACGAGGCTGCGCTCGTGGACGTGCTGAAGGCCAGGGGCCTGGGCCTCAACAAAGCCGTCGAGACACAGGATTTCATCGCCGCAATGAGTCTTGCCGCGTTGATCCCCGGCGCTGGCGGCGTGGGCCTGGTGCCAGATGTGCTGAAAGACGCACTGGCCTTCCTGTCGAACGCCTTTCTGGCGGTGCATGGTGCCCAGACCTACGATCCCTATCGCCGGCCGTTCGCCGAGCTGTTCGGGGGCGAGCTGCCCGCTTCGCGCGCAGTGCGGCACGTCACGCTCGAGACCCCGCCGCCGCCGCGCGAGGGGCTCTGACGGCGGGACATCCGCAGCGGCGCGGTGACGCCGGGCGATCCCGGTCCGCTCAAGCCGCGCGGGGAGTCGCGAGCCGATGGCAGAGCGCCGCTTCCGAATTTTGAGGCGGGTCAGCCGGTGATCCCGCCGCAAAGGGTGCGGGCATAGAACGCCGCTTCGGCCTCGAGGCAGGCGATGACGGTCTCGGCGCGGCGGAAGCCGTGGCCTTCGCCGGGAAATTCGTGGTATTCGGTGGCGATGCCGTTTTCGCGCAGGACCTTCGCCATTTCGCGGCATTGGGCGGGCGGCACGACACGGTCCTCCGCGCCCTGGAAGAAGACCACCGGCGCGCGGATCCGCCCGGCGTGAAAGCGCGGCGAGCGGGCCCGGTAGAGCACCTCGGCAGCCGGCCACGGTCCCACGAGGCGGTCCAGGTAATGCGCCTCGAATTTGTGCGTGTCCCGTGCCAGGGCGGCCAGATCCCCGATGCCGTAATAACACCCGCCGGCGGCGAAACGCTCGTGGAAGGCCAGCGCGCCGAGCACGGTCAGGCCGCCGGCGCTGCTGCCGCTGATGACGCAGCGCCGGCCGTCGACCGCTCCCGTCGCGACCAGAAAGTCGGCGCCGGCGACGCAATCGGCGACGTCCGCCTCGCCCCAACAGCCCTCCAGCGCCTGCCGGTAGGCCTGGCCGTAGCCGGTGCTGCCGCGATAATCCACGTCCAGTACGGCAAAGCCGCGGCTGGTCCAGAACTGCGTGCGGGGTTCCAGTGCCGTCACGGCGCGGCTGGTGGGGCCGCCGTGGCCGCGCACCAGAAGCGGCGGCAAGGTGCCCGCATCCCCGCCGTGCGGGGCCGGCGCATAAAAATGGCCATAGGCTTCGCCCTCGCCGCTCCGGAACGCGAGCCACTGCGGCGAGGAGACCCCGACCCCGGCCGGCAGCGGCGGCGCGTCCGAGCACACCGTCGTGCGCAGGGGGTCGAGGCTCAGGGTGATCGCCTCCCAGCGGCGGTCGGGAGCGGCCGCGATGCAGGCGAGCGTCTGGCCTGATGCGGTCAGTCCCGCGAATTCCGTCCAGGGCAGATCGAGCGCGACGACCGTCGCGGCGGACGGCTCGAACAGCATCAGTTGGCGCCGCCCCCGGCGCGTCGCGATCCACGCGATCCGGCCGTCGTCCAGCAGCGCGAGCTGGCGCATGCCCGCCTGCCAGCGCGGGAACCCGCAATCCACGGGCGCGGACCACAGGGCATGGAGCGCGCCGTCGTGCCAGCGCAGCGGCGTCCACCAGCCGTCCGTCTCGCCCAGCAGCACGATATCGCCGCGCGCATCGAACTCGGCCTGGCACACGCTTCGGTCCGGACCGCCGGCGATGGGCCGGATATCCTGCGGCCGGCCGTCGATCAGCGTGGCGCGGTAGAGCGTCGCCGCATCCCAGGGCATGTGCGGCGCATCCCAGGCGATGAACAGCAGCGCGCGACCGTCGGGGCTGACGCGCGGGTTGGCGTAGAAATCCGCGCCTGCGACCAATTCCGTGAGGCCGCCGGCATCCAGGGCCACGAGGCTGAGCCGCCCATCCGACGCTTCCCGCACGGCCAGCAGGCGTGCGTGCGCCACGTCCCAGTAAAGGTCGCCGAAACGGTCCGCACCGGCGGTCCAGACGCGCTGCGGCACGGCCCCGTCCGCAAGGTCGAGGCGGTGCAGATCCTGCCCCGGGTCGTTGACGAACCACAGCGCGCCGCCGCTGACGGCAAAGGCGCCGCCGCCGTATTCCAGCAGCCGGCTGCGGGCGCTGAAGGGCGCGGGCAGGAGGTCGACCGGCGCCGCGCCGGGACGCGCCTGCATCAGGCTCACCCGTCCGCCCTCGGTGGGCCGGGACTCGCTCCAGTACAGGCGCTTCCCGGCGATCTGGACCTGATCGGGTGTGCGACCGGCCGCGGCGACCTCGGCGGCCGTCCAGGGACGGTGGGCCGGTGCGCTGTTCATGGGGCCTCCCGGCGCGCGCGGCCGTCGGGCGTGAGCGTCCAGTCGGACTGTCCGCTCGGCTGCCCCGCGGCGTCGAAGCGCCGCTCGACGAGACGCAGATCGCCCGCCGCCTCGCCGACGACGACGGTGGAGCAGCGCGTACCGTACTGCGGATGGCGGATGAAGGCCGGGGACAGCAGCCGTTCCCAGGCGAGATCGAGGCCGGTACGGGGCAATTCGGCGTCGGGCGCGACCTGCTCATCGGCCAGCAGGGCGAACAGGTCCGCGATCGGCACCTCGCCGGGTTCGAGCAGCGCCGCGAGGCGACGCTTGCCGCGGCGCACCTTGGGCCAATCCGCCCCGAGGGCACCATTGCTGAGACCGTGGATTCCCGGCGGCAGCGCCTGCAGGGCCGGCGTGGCGCGGTTGCTGAGCAGCCACAGGCCCTGGTCGTCGGCGGCCAGCAGATTGAAGCCGGCGTAGCCGTCGATGCGCGCGCTCAGCTCTTCCAGCACGTCGGCAAGCGGCTGCGGCGAGCGCAGCACCGCGCTCACCAGCGCGCCGCGGGAGGGTGCGCCCGGCAGGGGCCGGCTGGGCTCGCGAAAGTTGGTCAGGGCGCAGAAACGGCCCGGCGCCGCGACGCCGAGCCAGGTCCCGCCGCCCTGCAGGTCGCGCCCGCCGACGATCTGCGGCGCGTCGTCCCACGGCGCCGCAGGCAGGGCTGGGCGGCCATGGAACTCGTCGCGATTGGCGGCGACGATCAAGGGTTGGCGACGCTGGGGTCGCCAGGCGATGAAGAGCAGACACATGAGGCGGTGACACCCGATCCCGGCTTTGACCGGCACGAGTGTAGCGCCGCGCGGGCAGCGATGGCCGCTTCGGCGCCTTGGGGTATCATGATTCGCTTTGACAGCTTCCACCGGCAAGGCATCCATGGCGTCGACCCGCGCTTCTCCCAACACCCAGCATGTCGTCATCGTCGGCGCCGGTTTCGGCGGCCTGTACGCCGCCAAGGCGCTGTCGCGCGATCCGGCCTTCCGCGTCACCGTCATCGACAAGCGCAACTACCACCTGTTTCAGCCGCTGCTCTATCAGGTGGCGACGGGCAAGCTGGCGCCCAGCGACATCGCCACCCCGGTGCGCCATGTGTTGCGCGGCCGGCCCAACGTGCGCGTCGTGCAGGGCGCCGCCGTCGATCTCGACCCCGCAGCGCGGCAGGTGATCCTCAACGGGGGCGTGCGCATCGACTACGACATCCTCATCGCCGCCACCGGCGTCAAGCACAGCTATTTCGGCAACGATGCCTGGCGCGAGAATGCGCCGGGGCTCAAGACCATCGAACATGCGCTGGAGATGCGTCAGCGCATCTTCAGCGCCTTCGAGGCGGCCGAGCTCAGCGAAGATGCAGCGGAGCAAGCGCGCCTCACCACCTTCGTCGTCGTCGGGGCCGGTCCGACCGGCGTGGAGCTGGCCGGGGCCATCGGCGAGCTGGCCCGGCACACGCTGAAAGACGAGTTTCATCACATCGACACCGGCCGCAGCCGGATCGTGCTGGCCGAGGGCGCCGCGCAGGTGCTGCCGAGCTATCCCGCCGATCTTGCGGCCGCGGCCGCGAAGTCGCTCGCGCAGCTCGGGGTGGAGGTGATGACCGGCACGCTGGTGACTCATATCGATGGCGACGGCGTGCGGCTGAAGCGGCCGGATGGCCGCGAGGAAGCGATCGAGGCGCGCACCGTCCTGTGGGCCGCCGGCGTGCGGGCATCGCAATTCGGCCAGACGCTCGCGAGGCGCGTCGATTGCAAGCTGGACCGGGCGGGCAAGGTCGAGGTCAATGCCGATCTGTCACTGCCGGCGCATCCGGAGATCTTCGTGATCGGCGATCTGTCCCACTACGCGCCCGCGGGCGGCCAGGCGCTGCCCGGGGTCGCGCCGGTCGCCATGCAGGAGGGCGACTACGTGGCCCGGCTGCTGAAAGCGCGCCAGCGCGGGCGCGCCCTGCCGCCCTTCCGCTACCGCAACCAGGGCAGCATGGCCGTCATCGGCCGGCACGCCGCGGTCGGCGACCTGCGCTTCGTCCACGTGAAGGGAGTGGTGGCCTGGTATCTGTGGGTGCTGGTGCACATGATGGGGCTGATCGAATTCGGCAACCGGCTGGTCGTCATGACCCGCTGGGCGTGGAACTATCTCACCCGCAACAGCGGTTCGCGGCTCATCACCAGCGTGCCCGAGGCCCGCACCGATCATGCGGACCGGGCGCATCGCTCCGGCCGCTGAAGCGCCTCACGGATCGTCGGGCATCTCCAGTTCCTTGATCTTGCGCGTCAGGGTGTTGCGTCCCCACCCCAGGAGGCGCGCAGCTTCCTGACGGCGCCCGCCGGTGTGGCTCAGCGCGGCGCGGATCATGATGCGTTCGAAGTTGGGCGTGGCATGGCCGAGCAGGTCCTGTTCGCCGCCGGCCAGCTGCTGTTCGGCCCAGCGCTTGAGGCCGTCCTCCCAGCCGTGCACGGTTTCCGCGCTGCGGGCGTCCTGACGCGCCAGTTCCGGCGGCAGGTCCTCCATGTGCACCTCGCGCCCCGAAGCCATGACGGTCAGCCAGCGGCAGGTGTTTTCGATCTGGCGCACGTTGCCCGGCCAGTCGAGCCGGCACAAATAGGCCTCCACGTTGGGACGCAGGATCTTGACCTCCATGCCGAGTTCCTTGGCGGCGCGGTTCAAGAAAAACCGCAGCAGCAGCGGGATGTCCTCGCGCCGTTCGCGCAGCGGCGGCACGTGTACGCGAATCACGTTGAGGCGGTGGAACAGGTCCTCGCGGAACTGCCCGGTCTTGACCAGGTTTTCCAGGTTCTGGTGCGTCGCGGCGATGATGCGCACATCGACATGCAGCGGGACATGGCCGCCCACGCGGTAGAACTGTCCGTCGGCGAGCACGCGCAGCAGCCGGGTCTGGAGCTCGGCCGGCATGTCGCCGATCTCGTCCAGAAACAGCGTGCCGCCGTCCGCCTGCTCGAAGCGACCGCGTCGCAGCGCCTGGGCCCCGGTGAAGGCGCCGCGCTCGTGGCCGAACAGCTCCGATTCGAGCAGTTCGCGCGGAATGGCGGCGGTGTTGAGCGCGATGAAGGGCTTGCCGGCACGCGGGCTGTGGCGGTGCAGGGCACGCGCCACCAGTTCCTTGCCGGTCCCCGACTCGCCGTTGATCAGCACGGTGATGTGCGAGCGCGACAGCCGGCCGATGGCGCGGAACACCTCCTGCATCGCCGGCGCCTCGCCGATGATGGTGGGGATGTTCGGGGGCTCGGGCGCGATCAGATCGGGACGGCTCTGCTGGACCCGGTGCTTGTAGGCGCGCCGCACCAGTTCCACGGCCTCATAGATGTCGAACGGCTTGGGCAGATACTCGAAGGCGCCACCCTGATAGGAGGCGACCGCACTGTCGAGATCCGAGTGGGCCGTCATCACGATGACCGGCAGGTTGGGATCCTGTTCGTGCAGTTGCTGCAGCAGGGCGAGCCCATCCATGCCCGGCATGCGCACGTCGGTGACGAGGACGTCCGGCCGCCGCGTCCGCATGTCGCGCAGCACCGCGTCGGCCGATTCGAAGGACTGCGTGGACATGCCGTCGTTGCGCAGCGCCTTCTCCAGCACCCAGCGCATGGACCGATCGTCGTCGACGATCCAGACGTTCACGACTTCGGTATTCATTTTTGTGCCTGCTGCAGAGGGAGAAAAATGGAAAAGCGCGTTTCGCCTGGACGGCTGTGGCACTCGATCGTCCCGCCATGCCGGCCGATCAGATCCTGCGCAATGGACAGGCCCAGTCCCGTGCCTTCGGCGCGACCCGTGACCATGGGATAGAAGATCTGTTCGGCGAAGTCGGCAGGGATCCCGGGGCCGTTGTCCACGACGTCGACCCGGATGACCAGACGGTGGCGATGATGTCCGATGGTGAACTGGCGCTGGGCGCGTGTGATGAGGACGACTTCCGCCGGCTGATGGCGCCGCGACTGGGGCAGCACCGCCTCGATCGCGTTGCGCACGATGTTGAGTACCGATTGGATCAACTGATCGGGGTCGGCCCTGAGCAGCGGCAGACTGGGATCGTAGTTGCTGCGCACGCTGATGCCCGGATGGCCTTCGGCCGCCACGAGGGTGCGCACCCGCTCCATGACCTCGTGGACGTTGACCTCGACCATGCGCGGCAGGCGATTGGAGCCGAGCAGGGTATCGACCAGCTGTTGCAGGCGATCGGCCTCCGCCATGATCACCCGCGTGTAGTCGCGCAGTTCCGGGTCGTGGATCTCGGCGTCCAGCAGCTGGGCAGCGCCGCGCAGGCCGCCGAGCGGGTTCTTGATCTCGTGCGCCAGGCCGCGCACGACGGCCCGGCTGGCCTGCTGCTGGGTCTGCAGATTCTCTTCGCGGGAAATGCGCAGGTGGCGATCCTGCTGGTGGAGTTCGAGCAGCAGGGCACGCGCGCCGTTCGTGAGCCGGATGGGAGTCACCATGCAGTCCACCACCACGGAGGCGGGGTCGACCATGGACTCGAGGTTCAGGTGCAGCTCGCGCTCCGTGTAGGGAGCCTCGCTGCCCAGCGCCTCGAGCAGACGTTCGGTCAGGCTTTCGCCCTGCGATACCAGCGCGTGCAGCGGGGTGTCCATCAGGCGCCGGGCGCTGGCGCCGAACAGCATTTCGGTGGCGCTGTTGAGGTATCGGATGCGCAGGGCACCATCCAGCACCAGCACGGCGCTCGCCAGTTGATCCAGAAGCGCCGCGGCTCCCAGCCCGGCGGTGATCAGCGCCTGATCGTTTCGTGAAGGACTTTTCATGGCGATCTCGGGAAAGCAAAAGCCATGCCGCAACAAGCGCGTTTCAAGGCGGTGCGCGCAGGCGTTCCGTACAGGCGTTGGCGCGGTCGTGGGGCTGATTATGCGCCATGACGGTGCGACCAGCGTCTGCGGTCGGGCGGTGTCGGGGCGATCGCGGCGCGGCTGACGGGTGGCGGTGCATGCCCGGCCCCGTCGGATGTCCTTGCTGCACGAAGATGCAGCATGAAAAAGCCCCGCCTGAATCGCATCAGGCAGGGCTTTTTCGATTTGGAGCGGGATCAGAGGCTGTAGTAGAGCTCGAACTCGACCGGATGCGTGGTCATGCGCACGCGCGAAACGTCCGCCATCTTGAGCCCGATGTAGGCATCGATCATGTCGTCACTGAACACGCCGCCCGCCGTGAGGAAGTCCCGATCCCCGTCCAGGGCATCCAGCGCCTGCTCCAGCGAGAAGGCCACCTTGGGGATGGCCTTTTCCTCTTCGGGCGGCAGGTCGTAGAGATCCTTGTCCATGGCTTCGCCGGGGTGGATCTTGTTCTTGATGCCGTCCAGGCCGGCCATCATCATGGCGGCAAAGCCAAGGTAAGGATTGGCCGTCGAGTCGGGGAAACGCACTTCGATGCGGCGACCCTTGGGGCTCGAAACCCAGGGGATGCGCACCGAGGCCGAACGGTTGCGGGCCGAGTAGGCCAGCATCACGGGCGCCTCGAAGTGGGGCACCAGGCGCTTGTAGCTGTTGGTGCTGGCGTTGGTGAAGGCGTTGATGGCATGGGCGTGCTTGATGATGCCGCCGATGTAGTAGAGCGCCGTTTCCGACAGCCCGCCGTACTGGTCGCCGGCGAACAGGTTCTGGCCGCCCTTGGCGAGCGACTGGTGCACGTGCATGCCGCTGCCGTTGTCGCCGACCAGCGGCTTGGGCATGAAGGTCACCGTCTTGCCGTAGCTGTGGGCGACGTTCTGGATGACGTACTTGAGGACCTGGACCTCGTCGGCCTTTTTCACCAGCGTGTTGAACTTGACGCCGATTTCGCACTGACCGGCCGTGGCCACCTCGTGGTGATGGACTTCCACCGGAACGCCCATCTCCTCCAGCGTCAGGCACATGGCCGCGCGGATGTCGTGCAGCGCATCGACCGGCGGCACGGGGAAATAACCGCCCTTGACACCCGGACGATGGCCCATGTTGCCGTCGGGGTAGACCTTTTCGGTGTTCCAGCCGGCTTCCTCGGAATCGATCTTGTAGAAGCAGCCGCTGATGTCGGCGCCCCAGCGGATGTCGTCGAAGATGAAGAACTCGTTTTCCGGCCCGAAGAAGGCGGTATCGGCCAGGCCGGTGGACTGCAGATAGGCCAGCGCACGCTTGGCGAGCGAGCGCGGGCAGCGGTCGTAGCCCTGCATGGTCGAGGGTTCCACCACATCACAGGTCAGGTTGAGGGTCAGCTCTTCGAAAAACGGATCGAGCCGTGCGGTTTCCAGGTCCGGCATCAGGATCATGTCGGATTCCTGAATACCCTTCCAGCCGGCGATGGAGGAGCCGTCGAACATCTTGCCTTCTTCGAGCACCTCGGCGTCCACGGTATGCGCAGGCACCGTGACGTGCTGTTCCTTGCCGCGGGTGTCGGTAAACCGAAAATCCACGAACTTGACTTCTTTGTCCTGAATCAGCTTCAGCACATCAGCGCTGGACGTTGACATTGCATTCCTCCAAAGAGAGATCGATCAAGCCATACCCAACCCACCCACGGATGGGAATCCACTCGAGGGCAGCATGAACCATGCCACGCAGGTGCGGGTTCGTCGAAGCCGGCCGGACGCCTGAGCGGACCGCAGGGGGCGCCGGCTGCGCGCGAACCCGGTGCAAGCCGGGCCTGGATGCACCAAAAAAGCGCAAAAACGGTCCTCTGAGCGCGTCGCCGCCGCTCGTCGTGCGGCCCCGGCACGGCTCCCGCACCGCCGGCAAGCGTAGCATCCCCGGCGGGGCGGCGGCAGTCTGGATGCATGCCGGTCGACCCGGTCGGTATACTTTGGACCCTCATCCACTGCATGTGTGCACTGTCCGGCACGGAGGATCATGAGCGCCTCGCCCCAAACCTTTCAGGACCTGATCCTGGCGCTTCAGAATTTCTGGGCACGGCAGGGGTGTGTGATCCTCCAGCCGCTGGATCTGGAAGTCGGCGCCGGGACCTTCCACCCCGCCACATTCCTGCGCGCCATCGGACCGGAGACGTGGAACGCGGCCTATGTGCAGCCCTGCCGCCGGCCGAAAGACGGCCGCTATGGCGAGAATCCCAACCGGCTGCAACATTACTACCAGTTCCAGGTGGTGATGAAACCTTCGCCGCTGGAATTTCAGTCGATCTATCTCGACTCGCTGCGGGAGCTCGGCATCGATCCCCTGGTGCACGACATCCGCTTCGTCGAGGACAACTGGGAATCGCCCACGCTCGGCGCCTGGGGGCTGGGCTGGGAGGTCTGGCTGAACGGCATGGAAGTCACCCAGTTCACCTATTTCCAGCAGGTGGGCGGCCTGGAGTGTTATCCCGTGACCGGCGAGATCACCTATGGCCTCGAACGCATCGCGCTTTACCTGCAGGGCAAGGACTCGATCTTCGATCTGGTCTGGACCATCGGCCCTGATGGGGCGCCGGTCACCTATGGCGATGTGTTCCACCAGAACGAGGTCGAGATGTCGGCCTACAACTTCGAGCAGGCGCCGGTGGATGCGCTGTTGCGCCTGTTCGATTTCCATGAAGCCGAAGCGGGCCGCCTGATGGCCGCCGGCCTGGCCTTGCCGGCCTATGAGATGGTCATGAAAGCCTCGCATGCCTTCAATCTGCTCGACGCGCGCCATGCCATCTCGGTCACCGAGCGGGCGCGCTACATCCTGCGGGTGCGCACGCTGGCGCGCGCCGTCGCCCAGGCCTACTTCGAGGCCCGCGCCCGACTGGGTTTCCCCTTGGCGCCGCCGGCGCTGCGGCTGGAGGTGCTCGATCAGTGGCGCGCCCGGCAGGAGGCTGCCGCATGAGCCACGCCGATCTGCTGGTCGAACTGGGTACCGAGGAACTGCCACCCAAGGCGCTGCGCAGCTTGCGCGATGCCTTTGCCGAAGGCATGCGGCGCGAGCTCGCGGCCGCGCATGTCGCATGCGGCGCCGTCGCCGCGTATGCGACGCCCCGCCGCCTCGCGGTGCACATCGAGGCGGTGGCGCTGCAACAGCCGGATCAGCTCGAGGAAAGAATGGGACCCGCCGTGGCCGCGGCCTTCACCGCCGAGGGTGCGCCCACGCCGGCGGCGCTCGGGTTTGCCCGCAGTTGCGGCGTCGCGGTCGAGACGCTCGCACGCCAGGGCGAGGGACGCCAAGCGCGGCTGGTGCATCGTGCCGTGCGGCCGGGCCAGCCGACGCGCGATTTGCTGCCGTCTCTGGTCGCGCGTGCGCTCGAGACCCTGCCGACGCCCAAGCGCATGCGCTGGGGCGCGGGCCGGGACGAATTCGTGCGGCCATTGCACTGGCTGGTGATGCTGCTCGGCACCGAGGTCGTGGCGGGATCGGTCCTGGGCGTGCCCGCGGGTCGGCTCAGCCGGGGCCACCGCTTCCATGCGCCGGATCCGATCGCGCTGGATCGGTCGGGGGATTATCCAGAGCGTCTGATGGCGGCTCATGTGGTGGCCGATTTCGACGTGCGCCGCGCGCGCATCGTCGAGGGCGTCACGGCTGCGGCTGCGGCGCTGGGCGGCGAGGCGGTTCTCGACGAGGATTTGCTCGACGAGGTGACTGCACTCACCGAATGGCCGGTGCCGCTGGCCGGGCGCTTCGAGGCGCGTTTCCTCGAGGTGCCGGCCGAGGCGCTGATGTCTTCCATGCGCGGGCACCAGAAATATTTTCCCGTGCGCGACGGGCAGGGGCGGCTGCTCAACCACTTCATCACGCTCGCCAATCTGGCCTCGCGCGATCCGGCGCAGGTGGTTGCCGGCAACGAGCGGGTGATCCGTCCGCGGCTGGCCGACGCCGCCTTTTTCTTCGAGCAGGATCGCAAGCAGCCGCTCGCGGCGCGCCGCGACGCGCTGCGCGCGGTGACCTATCAGGCCGAGCTCGGCAGCGTGTTCGACAAGACCGAGCGGCTGGCGGCGCTCGCCGGCTGGATCGCGGCGCAGATCGGCGGCGATGCGGCGCTCGCGCAGCGGGCCGGAATCCTGTCCAAGTGCGATCTCATGACCGAGATGGTCGGCGAGTTCGATGAACTGCAGGGCATCATGGGCGAGCACTACGCCCGCCTCGACGGCGAAGCGCCCGACGTGGCGCGCGCCCTGCGCGAGCAATACCTGCCCGCCTTTGCCGGTGATGCCTTGCCCGCCACGTCGACCGGGTGCGCGCTGGCGCTCGCCGATCGGCTCGATACCCTGGTCGGCATCTTCGGCATGGGCCAGGCGCCGACCGGCTCGCGCGATCCTTTCGGCCTGCGCCGCGCCGCCATCGGCCTGCTGCGCATCCTCATCGAGCGCGAACTGAGTCTGGATCTGCGCGCGTTGCTGACCCAGGCCCGCGCCGGCTATGGCGCGCTGAAGGAAGAGCCGATCGAGCCGGTGTTCGCCTATGTGCTGGAGCGCATGCGCGCCGTCCATGAAGAACGGGGGATACCGGCGGAGGCCTTCCTCGCCGTGATGGCGCGCGCGCCGACGGTGCCGCTCGACATCGACCGGCGCGTGCGGGCGGTCGACCACTTCCGCGCGCTGCCCGCGGCCATGGCACTGGCCGCCGCCAACAAGCGCGTGGCCAACATCCTCGCCAAATCCGACGTCGCGCCGGGCGAGGGCCGTATCGATCCCGAGCGCTTCGTCGAGCCGGCCGAGCGGGCGCTGTTCGAGGCGCTCGGGGAACGGCAGGCCCGGATCGCGCCCCTCTTGGCCCGGCGTGACTATACGGCCGCGCTGACCGCGCTGGCCGACCTGCGCGCGCCGGTGGATGCCTTTTTCGACACCGTGCTCGTCAACGCCGAGGATGCGGCTCTGCGCGCCAATCGCTTTGCGCTGCTCGCCGCCCTGCAGGCGCTGTTCTGGGAGGTGGCCGACATTTCCCAGCTCTGTCCGGCCAGATGAGCCCCGCCGAGCTGCGACCGCTCGAGCCGCCAGCCCCGCCCGACATTCGGCCCGAGCGGGGCTGGCTGGTCCTCGACCGGGACGGGGTCATCAACCGCGATCGCGCCGACTACGTAAAGACCCCGGCGGAACTGGAGTTCCTGCCCGGCAGCCTGGCGGCGATCGCGGCGCTCGGTCGCGCCGGGTTCGGCATCGTCGTGGCGACCAACCAGTCCGGCGTCGGTCGCGGCCTGTTCGGTGCGGCCGATCTGGAGGCCATCCATGACCGGTTGCGGGCGGAGGTGAGCGCCGCGGGCGGCCATCTGGCCGGCATCTTCGCCTGCCCCCATGCGCCCGACGCCGGTTGCGCCTGCCGCAAGCCGCGCCCGGGGCTGCTCGAGCGCATCGCCCACTGGGCGCACATCCCGCCCGCGACCATGATCGTCGTCGGCGACGCGGCGCGGGATCTCGCCGCCGCCCGCGCCGCGGGGGCGCGAGCGGTCCTGGTGCGCACCGGCCACGGCGAGCAGACCCTGCGGCAGTGGTCCGGGCCTTTGGACGTGCCGGTGTTCGCGGATCTGGCCGGGTTCGCACGCCATTGGATCGCGAGCATCACCGTGCAGGGAGCGGCCCCGGGTGAAGCATGACACCGCCTTCGGCACGCTGCAGGCGGTGCGCTGCGGCCTGTTCTTTCTCCTGCTGGCGCTGAGCATGGTGCTGTGGGCGCCCGTCATGCTGGGCGGTCGCCGGCTCCCGCGGGCCGGACGCTACCGTCTGGCGCTGATTTGGCTGCGATTTCACGCCTGGATTTTGCGCTGGATCGTGGGCCTGCGATTCACCGTGCAAGGGCTGGAGCACTTGCCGCCCGGCCCCGCCGTGGTGTTGTGCAAGCACCAATCCATGCTCGAAACCTTCCTGTTGCCGTTGATTCTTCCGCCGCAGACCTGGGTCTTGAAGCGCGAGTTGCTCCGCATCCCGTTGTTCGGGCCGTGCATGACGCTGATGCAGCCGATCGCCATCGATCGGGACCAGCCGCGGACCGCGCTCAAGGAGGTCCTTGTGCAAGGCCAGGAGCGCCTGCGGCAGGGGCTGTGGGTGGTCGTGTATCCGGAGGGCACGCGGGTGGTGCCCGGCGCGTCGCGGCCCTACAACAAGGGCGGGGCGTGGCTCGCCCAGCGTGCCGGCGTCCCCGTGGTGCCGATCGCGATCGACACCGGCCTGTTCTGGCCGGGAATGAGCTGGCGCATCCGGCCGGGCATCGCCCATCTGGTGATCGGCCCGCCCATCGAAACCACCGGGCGCGATGCCGACGCCATCAATGCCGAGGCCAGAGACTGGATCGAGACGACCAGCCGCCATCTGGCGGGTTGCGGCGCCGAAGCGCACGCCCGGCGCATCGATCCCGAGGCCGATGAAGACCGTCTAATTTGACATTTTGCCTCAGCTTGCTTGCCCATGCGTTTGAAAATCAATACCATGACCCGGGCTATCCGGCGACGAGCACGGTGTTCCTGCCAAGTCCTGCGGTGCGCCGATGATGAATTCGGCGCGCGGTAACCCGACCGGCAGGTGGCGCCAAGGCTGCCGGAGCGCCAATCGTTCATCACATCGAGAGGGTTAGATAATGAGCACGAAACAGAAGCTGTTGATCCCGGCGATCGCCCTGGCTGCCGTGGTGGCTGCCCCGGCCGTCCTGGCGACCGAGACGGCCGGCAAGTTCGGCGTGGGTCTGAGCAAGGTCATCGAAGAAGACGAAGTCGCGCTGGCCGGCCGCTACTGGATCACGGAAGAAGCGGGCGTGCAGGGTACCGTCTACTACCAGAACGACGAGCAGGGTGACGACGAGCTGACCAAGTACGCTGTCGCGCTCAAGGGCATTTTCGCGCCCGTCATCCGCGAGAACAGCAAGTTCCTGGTGTCCCTGGAGGCGGGCTACAACGACGCCGACCTGGAAACCAGCCAGGGCGACCTGAAGACCGACGGCTGGTTCGTCTTCCCGGCCTTGGGCGCCGAGTTCATGCTGAGCGGCCTGCCCGAACTGGGGCTGAACGTCGAAGTCGGCTATCGCTACGAAGATTCCGACGATCTGGACGCCCAGAGCGAAGGCGTGAAGGGCACCGTGGGCGCCGTCTACTACTTCTGATCGTCCGACGCGCTGCCGAGGACCTGGGACGGCCCCGATCGGGGCCGTCTCCATTTGTGCCGTGCCATCTCGCGTGCGGCGCTGCTATCCTGAAGGTCCGTTTCCAGCGGGAGGCCCCCATGGACCCTGTTCCAGAAACCGACGCCGAATGGCGCGAGCGGCTCAGCCCCGAGCAATACCGCATCACTCGCCAGTGCGGCACCGAACCGGCCTTCACCGGGATCTACCACGACTGCAAGACACCCGGGCTTTATCGCTGCGTCTGCTGCGCCGCGCCGCTGTTCGCGTCCACCACCAAGTACGATTCCGGCTCGGGTTGGCCGAGTTTCTGGACGCCCGTGTCGGAGGCGGCGCTGACCCGTCGCGAGGACGCCAGCCACGGCATGCGGCGCATCGAGGTGCGCTGCGCACACTGCGACGCGCATCTGGGGCATGTGTTTCCGGACGGCCCGACGCCGACGGGCCTGCGCTACTGCATCAACTCCGCCGCGCTGGATCTCGAGCCCGAGGCTGACGGACCGCTCAACAACTCCTCGGCGCGCTGATACCATTTGCCCTTTTGGCTGTCTTGCGGCTTTGAGGTCCTGCTTTGAAACACGCTATTGCGCGCTGGCTGTCCCAGGCGATTGCCCAGATCCCCGATTGTGGCGAGGACGTGCGCGGCCTGACGGCGCAGCTCGAGCGCACCCGCGATGCGGCCCATGGCGACTTCGCCACCAACTGGGCGCTCGTGGCCGCGCCGCGCGCCGGGCGCAAGCCGCGTGAGCTGGCCGAGGTGCTGGTCCGGCATTTGCCGGCGCATCCGCTGGTCGCGGCCGTCACGATTGCCGGACCGGGATTCGTCAACATCCGCCTCGAGCCCGACGCCTATCACCAGGCGCTGCGCGAGCTCCTGGCGGCGGGCGAGCGCTACGGGCAGATCGACTTCGGTCAGGGTCAGCGCGTGCTGCTCGAGTTCGTTTCCGCCAACCCCACCGGGCCGCTGCAAGATCGG
>JAJXTQ010000194.1 GCA_021783685.1 Pseudomonadota bacterium
TCGGCGTCGGTCGGGTCGAGCCTGATCACGACCGCGCCGGCCTTCACCAATTGCGTTTCGTCGGCCAGTATCTGCTGCACGTTGCCGCTCACCTGCGACGACAGCGTGACCAGGTTGCCGGCGACATAGGCGTTATCGGTCTCTTCCCGCTTCGACAGCACCAGCGCGTAAAAAAGCGCGTAGGCGGCTCCCGCCAGGAGGAATGCCAGGGTGATGCCGCGCAGCACGTGCTTGCGCCGGTTGTCGGCTGGGTTCTCGATGGTCATGGCTTCGCTTCGGTGGTCAGGTTCGATGAATGGGCGGCCCGCCCCGGCGGCGAGCCCGTTCGGTAGCCGCCGCCCAATGCCTGGTCGAGCGACACCTCCGCCAGCAAGCGCTGATTTTCGAGCCGGAGCAGCGCGTCTTGCTGGCGCAATCGGGCCGACTCGGCGCTCAGCACGGCGCCGCGGTCTGCCAGCCCCCGCTTGAATCGGGCTTGCGCGCTGCGCAGCAGGTCGTCGCTCGCCGCGTCGACGGCGCGCTGCTGGGCGATTTCCCCCTCGATTCCCCGCAGCGCGATGGCCTGCCGCGCGATGTCGCGGAGCGCAGCGATGACCCTCCGGTTGTAATCCGCGATCAGCAGATTGCGTTCGGAGCGCGTCGATGCGAGCCGGGCGTCCAGGCGCCGGCTGTCGAACAAGGGCAGGGACAGCGTCGAGCCGACGAAGGGCGTGCGGCTGGCCGCTGCGAGCAGATGGTCGACGGAGAGCGCGTCCGTGCCGAATGCGCCGATCAGATTGATGTCCGGGTAGAAGCTCGCCCGGGCGGCCTCGACGCGGCTCAGTGCCGCCACGATCCGCCAGCGCGCGGCCTGCAGGTCGGGCCGCCGCGCCAGGAGCTCCATGCCGAGCGTGGCCGGCAGGGCTTGGGATACCTCGGCGATCCGTCTGGGTTCGAGCTCGCTCAGCGCGCCCGCGTCCGCACCCAGCAATGCCCGCAGCGCTTCTCGCTCCCCGGCGCGCTGGGCTTCGAGGCTTGCGCGCTGCCGCTTCAGATCGTCGAGTCCGCTCTCGGCCAGGCGCTGTTCGTCTCTGCTCGCCAGGCCGTGCCTGACGCGCTCGATCCTGTCGGCCAGGAGTCCGCGCTGCGTCGCGATCAGCTCGCGCAGATTCGCCAGCCGGGCGAAATCGCTCTGCAGATTGAAGTAGCTCTGCGCGATCGCGGCCGTCAGGGTCTGTTCCGCCTGCGCGTAATCGGCCTTGCGGGCATCGACTTCGCCCAGCGCGGCGGCGATCATCGCCCGGCGCTTGCCCCACCAGTCGAAGCGATAGCGGGCCTGGAGTTCCAGCGTCGTCTCGCTGAAATAGTTGCCGCCGATCGGCGTCGGGAACAGCCCGTTGGCGGAATAGCGCTGGCGATTGCTCGCGGCATCGAAGCCGACGTCGAGGCCGGAATCGGCGGCATTGACCGCCAGCGCCGAGTGCGCGGCGGCGATGCGGGCGGCGGCGACCGCCAGCGTCGGGCTATGGGCGAGCGCTCGTTCGATCAGGCGGTCCAGTTGCGGGTCGCGGTATTGCCGCCACCACTGCGCGTCCGGCCAGCCCTCGCGCGCGAGCCTGATGTCCCGGGCGAGCTGGACGCGCGCCATATCCTGCTGCGGCAAGGGATTCCGGTCGGGCGGAATGGCAGCGCAGCCGGCCATGCCCAGCGCGAGCGCGATGACCAGCGTTCGCCGCGGCCTGGCGCGCAGAAGGCGGAGCAATCTCGGTTTCATGAACTCACTCCAAGGCCGCATGATCGACGGCCACCGCGGTGCTTCTCCCGGGCGGGCGGATCAGCAGCAAAAGCGGGATGACCATCAAGGTCAGGATCAGCATCAGCCAGAAGTCGTCTACGTAGGCGATCATCGACGCCTGGCGCGTGATCTCGCCGTTCAACTCGGCCAGGGCGCGCGCATTCATCAGGCCGGAGACGGAGGCGAGCAGGGCGTCGGGCAGCGCGGGATTGGCATAGCTCACGTGCTCGGCCAGCGAAGCGTGGGCGATCTGCGTGTTGCGCACCAGCAGGGTCTGCACCAGGGCGATGCCGATGCTGCTGCCGATGTTGCGGATCAGGCTGTAGATGGCGGTGCCCTCGGTGCGCATGACGGGCGAGAGCGTGGCGAAGCTGGCGGCGCTCAAGGGGACGAAGACGAAGCCCATGCCGATGCCCTGGATCACCCCCGGCCAGACGATGTCGCTCTCGGAGAGCGTCAGGCTGTAGCCGGACATCTGCCACAGGGAGAAGGCGGTGATGGCAAAGCCGATCACCAGCAGCAGGCGCAGATCCGTCTTGCCGACCAGGCGACCGACGATCAGCATCGCGACCATGGTGCCCAGGCCGCTGGGTGCGGTGACCAGGCCGGCGACCTGCGCCGGATAGCCCATCAATTCCTGCAGCATCGAGGGCGTCAGCGCGCGGGTCGCGAACAGCACCATGCCGACGATGAAAATGAACAGCAGGCCGGTCACGTAGTTCGGGTTCTTCAGCAGCCGATAATCGAAGAAGGACTTGCCCGCCGGGCGCAAGGCGGTATGCGCGAGGAAGTAGCTGAAGCTCATCGCCAGCACGATGGCCTCGATCCAGGTCTCGCGCGAAGAGAACCAGTCGTTCTGGTTGCCCCGGTCGAGCAGCATCTGCAGCGCGCCGATGGCGATGCTCAAGGTGGCGAAGCCGAACATGTCGAAGCTCATGCGCCGCGCCGCGGGAATCTGGTGGATGTATTTGCCGATACCGTAGAGCGCCAGCGCGCCTATGGGTACGTTGATGAAGAACACCCAGCGCCAGTTGTAGCTGTCGGTCAGCCAGCCGCCCAGGGTGGGTCCCAGTATCGGGCCGATCATCACGCCCATGCCCCACACCGCCATGGCCGAGCCGTGCTTCTCGCGCGGGTTGATCTCGAGCAGGACGGCTTGCGACAGGGGCACCAGCGCGGCGCCGAACAGGCCTTGCAGCAGGCGGGCCAGGACGATCTGGGTCAGGGAGGCGGAAATGCCGCAGAGCACCGAGGCGAGGGTGAAACCGATGATCGACAGCAGGAACACGTTTTTTTGCCCGAAGCGGTCGCACAGCCAGCCGACCAGGGGCGTGGCGATCGCCGCCGCGACGATGTACGAGGTCAGCACCCAGGTGACCTGATCGAGCGACGCCGACAGGCTGCCCTGCATGTGGGGCAGGGCGACGTTGGCGATGGTGCCGTCGAGCGCCTGCATGATCGTCGCCAGCATGATCGAGAAGGTGATCATGCGCCGGTTGATGTCGGGCTCGCCGCCTTGGGCGGCGGCGGATGCCGCGCCGTTGCTCATGAGGCCGATTCAGTCGCCGAGTGCAGGGCTTCGAGCAATTCGGTGGCGGCGCGCAGCCGGTCCGGATCGACGTCCGCCAGCAGTTCCGCGCGGAAGGCGGCCGCTTCCGCCCTGACCTTGCCGTAGAGCTGCTTGCCGGCCTTGGTCAGGACCACCAGCTTGACGCGCCGGTCGGTCTGCGAAGGTTCGCGCAGGACGAGACCGGCCCTGACCAGGCGATCGATCATCGCCACCATGGTCGCGCCCTCGACGGTCAACTGGTGCGCCAGTTCGGTCTGCGACAGCGGTTTGCCGGCCTTGGCGACGACGGCGATGGCCAGCCAGCTCGCCTGCCCGACCCCCAGGTCCTTGAGGCGGCGGTCGAGCGCGTTGCGCCAGGATCGCGCCGTGCTGTGCAGCGCCGCGGCGAAGCGTTCTTCGATGGACAGCAAAACGTTAGCCCTCTATTCGTTAGCCAGTTAATGATTAGTGTATCATGGTATTTTTCACCGGAGCCCGTCACATGCCCGATCTTTTCGATCCCCTCCAGGCCGGCGAGTTGTCGTTGCCCAATCGCATCGTCCTGGCGCCCCTGACCCGCACCCGCGCCGGCGCCGGCCGCGTGCCCACCGCGCTGAACGCGGACTACTACGCCCAGCGCGCCAGCGCGGGACTGATCCTGTCCGAGGCCACCTCGGTCGATCCGATGGGCGTGGGCTACCCGGACACGCCCGGCATCTGGTCCGACGCCCAGGTCGCCGGCTGGCAGCCGGTCACCCGCGCCGTCCATGCCGGCGGCGGCCGGATCTTCATGCAGTTGTGGCACGTGGGCCGCGTCTCCCACCCGGATCATCTGGACGGCCGCCTGCCGCTCGCCCCCAGCGCCATCGCGCCCGAAGGCCACGTCAGCCTGTTGCGTCCGCAGCGGCCATACGTCACCCCCCGGGCGCTGGAGACGAGCGAGATTCCGGCCATCGTCGAGGCCTATCGCAAGGGCGCCGAGAACGCCAAGCGGGCCGGCTTCGACGGCGTCGAGATTCACGGCGCCAACGGCTATCTGCTCGATCAATTTCTTCAGGACGCGAGCAACCGGCGCACCGACCGTTACGGCGGCTCCATCGAGAACCGCGCCCGCCTGCTGCTGGAGGTGACCGATGCCGCCATCTCGGTCTGGGGCGCGGGCC
>JAJXTQ010000195.1 GCA_021783685.1 Pseudomonadota bacterium
ACGGGCCATCGGCGAGTCGAGCAGACGCTCGACGTTCGCCGCCACGATCCGGTAGCTGCCCTTGCCGCCCACGGTGATCCGGCGCCGGTCGTGTTCCGCTTCGTCGCCGTCGATGCTCACCGCTACGCCGAAGTCGTGAGCGCGGAAGAAATCGATCATCTCGGCGCTGAGCAGAGTCGCATTGGTGGTCAGGGAAAAATCCACCTGCTTGCCGCAGGCCCCGGCCCGGCGCTCGGCGTACAGCGTCAGTTCGCGCAGTTCGGCAAAGCGCGTCAGCGGTTCGCCGCCGAAGAAGACGATGCCCACGCGCGGCAGCCCCTCCGCCTGCCGAAACAGCAGGTCGATCGCCCGGGTGGCGGTCTCCTGCGCCATGACCGCCGCCGCCTTGGGCGTGGCGAGATCCTCGCGGTAGCAATAGGAGCAGCCCAGGTTGCAGCCCGTGGTCAGGGTCAGCACCAGCGTGGTGATCGGCGCATCGCTCACTTTGCGCGGCGGAATCTCGTAGGACTTCCTGCCCGGGGCGACGACGCCCAAGGCCAGAAGATCGTCCAGGGCGTCGCACACTTCGCCGGGCGCATAGCGGCCGTCGAAGCGGAGTCTCACCTCGTTCGCGCTGATCGCATCCTGCGCTTCGAACAGTTCCAGCAGATCGTCCGACACCCGGTCGAGTTCGAACAGCGAGGTGGTCGGCACGTGCAGCAGGACCCGACGGCTGGCCGGACCCCCGGTCCGGTAGTTATGCTTTTGCAGCTGCAATGTTCCCATCCCGTTCTCCTTCAGCGTAAGGGCGGCGTATTCCAGCGCTGGACGGCGACCACCAGATGACCCTTCGCGCTCAGCGAACGCTGGCCGTCCGTCAGGGTCGCCACCGCCGACAGATTGCCGACGTTGTCCAGATTGTGCCGGGCCGGATTGGGGCCCGCTTGGGCGGGCATGAACTGGCCGTTGGGCTCCATGACGCCGGCAAACTTGAGGTCGTCGTTGACCTTGGCCGTCGCATCGTAATTCTCGACATGCCATTTCGCCTTCACCGGCCCGAGCCGGATGTCGTCGGCGGTGCCGGCCTTGCCGTCCGGTCCGTCGAGATAGGCGATCGCCTGGAACTGCGCCGACACCCGCGGGATGGGGCTGCCGCCGCCGCCCAGGCGGGCGATGGCGAATGCCGGTTCGACGCGCAGCGCATCGATCTTCCGGTACAGGGCGATCCGGGCGGCCCGGGCGACACGTCCCTCGCCGATGTCGCGCCAGCCGATCGCCGCCCCCTTGGCCACCGTCAGGGTGAGGCGAACCTCGTCGGCAGAAACCCGCCGCAAGCTGTCTATCTTGACGCCGGCTCCCAGATCGTAGCGGTCGCCGAGCTTCACGCCGGACAGACGCACGGTCGTGGTCTCGCCGGTCTTGATGAAGGCCGGGGAGACCGCCAGGACGGTGCCCGGCGGGGTGGTAGAGATGCGCACCGCACCGAACTGGGCACCCACCTCGTCGGCGTCGCGCAGGAACCAGCGGCCGGACATTTTCTTGCCGTCCGCGCTGATGGCGAAGACGGATTCGACCTCCTGATCTCCCAGCCGGGCCGCACCGCGCCATTCATAGCCGGTATAGACGATGGCGTGGCCCTGGCCGGAGAGCCGGTCGCCATCGTCGTAGCGCAATGCGTACCTGACCCGGTAGCGGTCCGCGCCCTGGGCATGGACGTACATGTAGCCGCTGTACTCGCCCCAACCGGGCCGGTTGCCGACCACGCGCCAGGTTCCGGTGGGGGGAACATGCCGGGCCTTCTGCCATTTCCGCCAGGCCTCGGTGTGCAGCGGATAGCGCTTGGCCAACTCGGGCGCCACCTGATTCAGGGCCAGATCCAGCCAGTTGCGATCGCGGCCCATGGCCGAGTATTCGATGCTGGGGAACTGTCCGACGTGCGTTTCCACCAGCTTCCGCCACTCGCCGACGTCGCGCCTTTGCAGCGCCACCCGGCCGAAGCTGTGACAGCGGGCGCACATCTGTTCGAGCTCCGGGTTCGGCACGACATCCTGGAGGTTCGGCTGGCGCTCGATCAGGAAGCGGTAGGGGGCGCTCTCCGAGGGCGCCAAGCCCTGCTTGTCGGCCAGGTACTTGACCAGGATCTGGCGATCGCGCCGCGACACTTCAACCTTGTGCCAGACGCCCATGCGCACGATGGTCATTTCCCAACCCTCCGGGCTCTTGCGGATATCGGATATCCGCTGAAAGGTCTTGCCGTCCAGGTGGCAGGCGCCGCACTTCGCGGTCAGAAGCTGCACCGGCGATTCGCCGGCCCAGGCCGCCGCGGAAAACACCGCCAACATCCCGATCAACAGGCCCCGCATCCAAGCTCGGAACGCGCCGAGGCCACGTCCTTCGTCACGCCCACTGCTATGAGCTGCCACTGTCATTTCTGTCATCCTCAAGTTGTCAGCATCCAGGAGTCGGGTGGCTCTGCCGCTCTCCACCCGCCCGCCCTCAGTCAAGGAAGCCACGCCTGCCATCGTTATTGCAGCAGGGTCGCGAGCGGCGTGCATTCGATCCCGAGGGATGCGCCCACCGCCGGGTGCACGACGCGGCCCTCATGCACGTTCAAACCGTTGGCCAGGTGCCTGTCCTCCCGGCAGGCGCGCCGCCAGCCCAGATCGGCCAGCCTGAGCGCGAACGGCAGCGTCTCCGCGGTCAGCGCCAGGGTGGCGGTGCGCGCCACGGCGCCGGGCATGTTGGCGACGCAGTAATGGACGATGCCATCCACTTCGTAGATCGGGTCGGCGTGGGTCGTCGGCCGGCTGGTTTCAAAGCAGCCGCCCTGGTCGATGGCGACGTCCACCAGAACGGAGCCCTTGCGCATCAGCCCGAGCATGGCCCGGCTCACCAGCTTGGGCGCCTTGGCACCGGGAACGAGCACCGCACCGATCACCATGTCCGAATCGGCGACGGCCAGTTCGATGCCGTGGGCATTGGCCTGCAGCGTCTTCAATCGCGGCCCGTAGAGTCCGTCGAGTTCCTGCAGGCGGGACTTGGAAGTGTCGATCAGCGTCACGTCCGCGCCCATGCCCAGGGCGACCTTGGCGGCATTCTCGCCGACGACGCCGCCGCCGATCACCGTGACCCGCGCCGGCAGAACGCCCGGGACGCCGCCCAGCAAGATCCCGGCCCCGCCCACGGCTTTGGTCAGCGCGAACGCCCCCATCTGCGGCGCCAGGCGTCCGGCGACCTCGCTCATCGGCGCCAACAGCGGCAGCCGTCCCTTGTCGTCGGTCACCGTCTCGTAGGCGATCGCGGTGCAGCCCGACTTGATGAGCAGTTTCGTCTGCTGCGGATCGGGCGCCAGGTGCAGATAGGTAAACAGCACCTGACCCTGGCGCATCATCGCGCATTCGACGGGCTGGGGCTCCTTCACCTTGACGATCAGCTCCGCGTCGGCGAACAGTTTCTCCGCCTGCACCACGATGCGCGCACCGGCATCCCGGTATTGCTCATCGTCGAAGCCGATCGAGGCCCCCGCTCCGCTTTGCACCGAGACCCGGTGGCCGTGCGCCACCGCCTCCCGCACCCCGGCCGGCGTCATGCCGACGCGGTATTCGTGATTCTTGATTTCCTTCGGTACGCCAATATGCATTGAGTGCTCCAAATGTTGCTCCAACAAGAACAGAGGCGCGGTGCCGGTCACAGCCCCGCTTCGACTTCGGTGAAGGCGCCGGCCAGCGCCTCGACGATCAGATCGATCTCGGCCGCCTGTATGGTCAGCGCCGGCGAGAGGATGATGTTGCCGCCCGAGTGGCGCACCATGGCGCCGCGCCGATAGGCGGCCCTGGCCACCTGGGCGGGGACGTCGGCGCCGCGCGCAAACGGCGCCCTTGTCTGCTTGTCGGCGACCATCTCCAGGCAGACCATCAGGCCGCGTCCGCGCACGTTGCCCACCGTGCGGAAGCGCTGTTCGAAGCCCGCCAGGGCGGCCAGCAGCCGTTCCCCCTGCCGGGCGGCGTTGCCCGGAACGTCTTCCGCTTCGAGGATGTCCAGGGTCGCCAGGGCGGCGGCGGCGGCGACCGGGTGCGCGCTGTAGGTGTAGCCGTGGGACAGGCTGCCGACGCCCGCATCGGCATTGGCGAAGGCGGCCACCACCTTGCCGCCGATCGCCGTCGCGCCCAGCGGCACGTAGCCCGACGAGATGCCCTTGGCCAGGCACATCAGATCCGCCTGCACGCCCCACAGACGGGTACCGAACATCTCGCCGGTGCGGCCGAAGCCGGTGACCACCTCGTCGGCGATCAGCAGCACGCCGTACTTGTCGCACACCTTGCGCACCAGCGGCCAGTAGTTCTCGGGCGGCACGATGACGCCGCCGGCACCCTGCACCGGCTCGGCGATGAAGGCCGCGACCGTATCCGGACCCTGGAACTGGATCTCCCGTTCCAGCAACTGGGCGCAGATTTCGCCCAGCTTCACCGGATCGTCGGTGTAGG
>JAJXTQ010000196.1 GCA_021783685.1 Pseudomonadota bacterium
AGCAATGGAAGAACAAGGTGTTCGCCGGTTTCACCAACAGCGCGACCATGAACGGCGACAAGCTGTCCACCCTGCACTACCTGTTCACCCTGGCCATGCAGCACGGCGGCATCTGGGTCGGCACCGGCATGTTGCCCAGCAACGCCAAGGCGGCGCAGCGCAACGACGTGAACTACGTCGGCTCTTCCTGTGGCGCGATGGCGCAATCGCCGTCGGACAGCAGCCCCGCCGAGATGCTGCCCGGCGATCTGGAAACGGCCAGATTGTTCGGCCAGCGCGTGGCCGAAGTGGCCGCCAAATTTCAGGCTTGATCCTGTCCCGTGACCGAGCGCGAGCTTCCTATGCGCCTGCCCAGCCTGTTCGTCTCTCACGGCTCGCCGATGCTGGCGCTGGAGGACAGCCCCGCGCGCCGTTTTCTTCAGGATCTGGGCCGGAATCTGCCCCGGCCCAAGGCGATCGTCGTGGTTTCCGCCCACTGGGAAACGATGGGCGGGGTGGCGGTCAGCCTGGCGTCCCGTCCGGAAACCATCCATGACTTCGGCGGCTTCCCGGAGGCGCTGAGCGACATCCAGTATCCCGCGCCGGGCGCTCCGGAGCAGGCGTTGCGCGCCGCGACCTCGCTGGAGCAGGCGGGTTTTGCCGTCGGGCGCGCGCCCAGCCGCGGCCTGGACCACGGCGCCTGGGTGCCGCTTTCCCTGATGTATCCGGAAGCCGATATTCCCGTCGCACAGGTTTCGCTGCCGCGCGCTCTGACGACGGCCGAATATCGGCGCATGGGCCGGGCGCTGGCGGGGCTGCGCGAAGACGGGGTGCTGATCATCGGCTCCGGTTCGCTCACGCACAACCTGTCCGAGTTTCGCGGCGGCCCGATCGCGGCGCCGGTCCCCGCCTGGGTCAGCGACTTCGCCCGGTGGCTGCACGACCGGCTGGCGGAGCGGCAGTTCGATGAACTGCTCGACTATCGGCGGCAGGCGCCTTTCGCCGTGCGCAACCATCCCACCGAGGAGCACTTGCTGCCGCTGTTCGTGGCGATGGGCGCAGCGGGCGAAGCGCCCATCGCCGAGTCTCTGCACGCGAGCTACCAGTACCGCGTGCTGGCGATGGACATGATCGCCTTCTCGTGAAGCGGCGGTATCCGGCCTATCCGTCGGATACTGTGCCGCCGGTGGACAAAGGGCGGGCGCGTGGCGCGCATTCTCTCACTGGTATTGCCAACCGGAACCGCTCCAGCCCGAGTTCATCATGTCGTGCCCTACGGTGTTCATCCATTGCACTTGTGCCGGGTTGAGCCCCTTGTGCTCGGGGTCTATCTTGTTCCCGACCTGCGTGCCGTAGTTGCTGTTGGCCTGGGTCGGGCTAGGCGGTCCAGGCGGGCCGATGGGCTTCATCGGGCTGGGCACGAAGACTTTCATCGGGCTGGGCATGAACACTTTCATCCCGCTGGGCATGAACACCTGCGGCCCGCGGCTGGAGTTCTGCTGCTGCCCGGTGCTGGGCATGAAGACTTTCATCCCGCTGGGCATGAACACCTGCGGTCCGCGACCGGAGTTCTGCTGCGCCAGTTGCTGGCGCTGCCGGAGTTTCGCGAACTTTTGACGCAGTATCGCGATCTGGCGCGGGTTCAAGCAATACAGCCCCCGCGGCAGCCGAACCACCCGCCAGGGGGCTTGGCATCCTCCGCGACGCTGGGCCTTGTTCCACCTCTGCGCCTGCGCCCCCCGGCCGGCCACGCAGGCCGGCCCCTGGGGCAGCATGACCAGATGGCTGGATGGCGGGCATACCCCGGCGACCGCCGAGCCGCCCGCTCCCAGGCATGCCGTGCAAGCTGCAAAGACCACGATTTTGAAGCATCCGCGCATGGTTCCCTCTTTTCTGGATTCAGTCACTACCTGCCATCTGCGTAAATTCCCGGCCGGCCCTCGTACCAATGGCCCCTCAGCTTGCATTTCTTGATGCCTTCGTCGGAGTAGCAACCGCGTTGAGCCATCTGGTCGGCTCCGTTGACGGTCTTGTACTCCCATGCGGCCTCGACGAACGCTTTCCCGGTGTTCGAATCCAAGCCGATGGCCACGGCGCCATATCCCCCCTTCGACCGCCCATGAATGGCGCTGCGACAGGCCGCACCTCCCTTGCGGGTGCATACCCGCAAGGCGCAGAGCTGTGCCTTGGCCACGCTCTGGGCGTTGAAACAGACGCCGAACTTCAAGCTGGAATCGTCGACGGCGACGGCGTCATACAAGGCTTGCGCCTGAAGCCCTTTTGGTGAGAGCCGGGCGCGGACCACGGGAAGCGAGCCATCGGGGCAGACTTTCGGTTTGCTGGAATAGGTCTGATTGCCGCAGGTGAAGTAGACATGGGGCTGCGATGGCAGGGCAAGCCGCGGCAGGCTTGCGGCCATGACGACGGTCAGCCACCTCATGGTTCGGCACGGGCTCATGGTGATCCTGGGAAAGAGACAACGGGGTTGTCGGATTGTCGTTCTTCGATCCCGTGCATGGAATGATGCAAATGCACCCCCCGTTTGCTGCACCCTATGCTCAGGGACGTCCGTCCAACGACGCCGGCGATGAGAGCGCAGCGCCGCCCGGCAAAATTTTTCCCCACGCCCGGAAAGAATCGCGCTAGAATTCAAACAATCGTTTGAAACGGACGTTTCCTCCGGCATTTCATGAGCGACACCGAACCCTCCGACACCCGCCGCCGCATCCTCGACGCCGCCGAAGCGCTGTTCACCGAGCACGGCTTCGAGGCCACGACGCTGCGCCAGATCACCGGCCGGGCGCAGGTGAATCTGGCCGCGGTTAACTACCACTTCGGTTCCAAGGAGGCGCTGATCCAGGAGTTGTTCCGTCGCCGCCTGACCTGGCTCAACGAGAAACGTCTGGAGGCGCTCGATCGCCTCGAAGCGGAGGCCCGTGGCGCGCCCCTGAAACCGAGCAAGATCGTCGACGCCTTTTTCGGCGTCGCGGTGAACATGGCCGCCGACCGCGAAGGCGGCGGCCGTACCTTCATGCGCCTGCTCGGCCGCACCTACACCGAGCCCTCCGAATTCGTGCGCGGCTTCCTCGCCTCGGAGTCCCCCGAGGCCGTCGGCCGCTTCAAGACGGCGCTGTTCAAGGCGCTGCCCGCCGTGCCCCAGGAGGAGATCCTGTGGCGCTTCCATTTCATGCTCGGCGCCATGGCCTACGCCCTCTCCGGCGCCGACGCGCTCTCCATCGTCGGCGACAGCCCGGTCGATGACGGCGCCATCGACGCCCTCTATCCCCGGCTGATGAGCTTCCTGCTGGGCGGCCTGCGCGCGCCGCTGCCCGCGCTCGCCGTCGCGCCGAAGCCAGGCCGGAAGCCGCGCGCCAGGCGGGCGGCGTGATCAATCCATCGCTGCGGCGCGCAGCGCATCCGTTCCATCCCTAGGAGAAAATCATGGCTCAATACGTCGCACCGCTGCGAGACATGCAATTCGTGCTGCACGAACTGCTGCAGGTCGAGAGCGCATTGAAGCAGTTGCCCCGGCACGCGGAGATCGATGCCGAGATCATCGATCAGGTGCTCGAAGAGGGCGGCAAGTTCGCAGCGAAGGTGCTGTTCCCGCTCAACCACAGCGGCGACCGCGAGGGCTGCCGCCTCGATCGCGAGACGCACGCGGTGAGCACGCCCAAGGGCTTCAAGGAAGCCTATCGGCAATACGTCGAGGCCGGCTGGCCGGCGCTCTCCTGCGATCCCGAGTACGGCGGCCAGGGACTGCCGCTGGTCGTGAACAATTCCTTCTACGAGATGATGAACTCGGCCAACCAGGCCTGGACCATGTATCCGGGACTGTCCCACGGCGCCTACGAATGCCTGCACGAACACGGCACCCCGGAGCAGAAGAGCCTCTATCTCGCCAAGCTGGTCTCGGGCGAGTGGACCGGCACCATGTGCCTGACCGAGGCGCATTGCGGCACCGACCTCGGTCTGTTGCGCTCCAAGGCCGAGCCGCAGGCCGACGGCAGCTACAAGATCACCGGCGCCAAGATCTTCATCTCCGCCGGCGAGCACGACCTGGCCGAGAACATCATCCACCTGGTGCTGGCCCGCCTGCCCGACGCGCCTTCGGGCACCCGCGGCATCTCGCTGTTCCTGGTGCCCAAGTTCATCCCCAACGCCGACGGCAGCCTGGGCCAGAGAAACCCCATCTTCTGCGGCGCGCTCGAAGAGAAGATGGGCATACACGGCAACTCGACCTGCCAATTGAACCTGGACGGCGCCAGCGGCTGGATCATCGGCGAGCCGAACAAGGGCCTGAACGCGATGTTCGTGATGATGAACGCGGCGCGTCTGGGCGTGGGCATGCAGTCCCTGGGTCTGACCGAACTCGCCTACCAGAACGCGGTGGTCTATGCCAAGGACAGGATCCAGATGCGCAGCCTCTCCGGCGTCAAGGCGCCCGATCGGCCGGCCGACCCGATCATCGTCCATCCCGACG
>JAJXTQ010000197.1 GCA_021783685.1 Pseudomonadota bacterium
CGACCAGACCAGCGGCGTGGTCGCGAGCATGTCGGCAAAAAAGGGATAGCGCGCGCCGGATTCGCCGAACACCGTGGTGAGGAAGGGGTAGCCGAAGAACAGCACGTTGCCAAAGCCCGCCGCGAGCAGGATCGCGCCCTTGGCCGGGCACGACAGCCCGCGCCCGAGCGGGGTGGCGAACATGGCCAGCGCGGCCAGCCCCAGCCCGAACAGGGTGGCCGCGCCGAGCACCAGCGGCACCTTGACCAGGGCCATGTCGACGGTGGCGGTCGCCGCCACGGCAAAGAACAGCATGGGCGCGAAGAAGTTGAGCACCAGCTTGCTGATCTCGCCTCGCAGGACGACCGGCGACAGGCCGGATTGCCAGCGCGGCCAGATCGCGCCGGCGGCAATCAGCAGCGCCAGCGGCAGCAGGGTCTTGAGCAGCAGTTCGTGCGCGAGGTCGGAGGACATGTGAGCGCCGGAAATGGAAAAGGGCGGCAGGGCCGCCCATCATACCGGTGCGCCGCGGGGCGCGGGCTCAGGTGCGCGAGGCGGGCAGGGCCGGCGCGTCGGCGTGGTGCAGGGCCTGGCCCGATTCAAGCCAGGCCTTGATGCGCGAGGCGTCTCCGGCGCGGCGGTTGTTGCCGCCGGCATCGAGCAGGACGATGATCACGTCGCGCTCGGCCACATGGGCCTGCATCACCAGGCAATGGCCGGCCTCGTTGATGAAGCCGGTCTTGGACAGACCAATATCCCAGTCATCCATGCGGGTGAGACGGTTGGTATTGTGGAAGTTGACCGGGCGATAGAGCACGCGTGCTTTCTTGCGCTTTTTCTTTACCACCACGCGCTGGGTGCCGAGGTTGTAGCTACCTGCGGTGCTGATCTGGCGGATTTCCGGATAGTTCTGGTAGGCGTGGTCGGCCAGGCGTGCGAGGTCGAGCGCGGTGGACTGGTTGCCGCTTGACAGTCCCGTCGGCTCGACGTACACGGTCTGGTGCATACCGAGTACATGGGCCATGCGATTCATCTGCTCGATGAAACGCTCCAGGCCGCCCGGCGCGCTGCGGGCCAGCGCGTGGGCCGCGCGGTTGTCCGAGGCGATGAGCGCCAGGTGTAGCAGCTGGCCGCGCGTGTAGCTCGCGCCGATCGCCAGGCGCGAGCCCGTACCCTTGAGCGTGTCCCGGTCGGCCGAGGTGATGGTGATCTTTTCGTCGAGCGGCTGGCCGGCGTCGAGCACCAGCATGGCGGTCATCAGCTTGGTGATCGAGGCGATGGGGGATTGCATGGCCGCGTTCTTGGCCAGGAGTGGCTGGCCGCTGGCCTGATCGAACACCAGCGCCGACTGGGCGGAGAGGTCGGGCAGGGGCACGCCCACGGGCATGGCCACGCGCGGCGACTCGATCTGCTCGCTCCAGTGCAGCGAGGCACGGCCATCCAGGGCCTGGGCGGTGCCAGCGAGGCACACAAGTAGCAATCCGGTCAGCGCAGCGTTCATGGTCATGGCGGTTCGAAGAAGCTCAATTTAACAGCATGGGCAAAAAACGGTCATGACAGGAAAAACTTGAAAACAACATTTCGTGATTTGCGCGCATTTATTTTCCCCCCACAATTGACGGTGTATCAAAATTCAATATATATAGCAACGACATGCGAGAACTTCCGAATAAATTACTAAAGAAATCGGAGCTAATGGCCTGTCTATCCGCCCCCGGCGTGGTGGCGGAGGCCCTGGAGCATCTGATGCGGGGCGACGCCGCCCGGGCGGAATTTTCTGCCTGTGTGCGCTGTGATCCCGTGCTCTCCCTGCGCGTCCGCCTGATCGACGCGGGATTCGACACGCAATCCGATCTGCTGCGCAGCGTGCTGCTGGCGGTGCCGGTGGCGGCGGGCCCGGCGCAGGCGGCCTACGCCGTGCGCTGGCGGCAATCCATCGGTGTGGCGCATCTGGCGCAGGCGCTTGCCCTGCGGGCCGGGGTGGGCGACACCGACATGGCCTGGACCGCAGGCCTTTGCCACAACCTCGCCGACTATCTCGACATCGACACCCCCACGCCCGTCGCCGCGTCGGCCTGTCTCGCCGAACTGGACCGCGACGGCTGGCTGGCCGATGCCGTGGCGTTTCACGCCGAGCCGCTGGCGCGCGGCCGGGCGGCGCATCCTTTGGTGCGGGTGACGCAACTGGCGTATCAGCTGGTGGCGCGGGCGGGCGCGGTCGACAGCGTGGACGTGCGCGCGGCGCTGGCGGCCCTGCAGCTGGGGGCGGGCGAGGCGGCCCAGTTGCTCGCCGAGAGCCAGGCCCACACCCGGCAGATGGCGCAGCGCTTCGGTCTTGCCGACGCCGGCGCGGGCGGCGGCAGCAACGGCTTCGACCGTCTGGCCCGGCTTTATGCGGGCCAGGCCGCGCAATCGGCCCTGCACCAGTATTTTCGCCGTGCCGAGTCGCCGGCCCAGATCTTTGCGCAGTTGCGGGAAAGCCTGCGCGTGCTGTTCGGCATCGATGCGGCCTGTGTCTTTGCCCCGGCGGCCGACGGCCTGTTGCGCGCCTGTGCGGCGCTGCCCGCCCCGCCGGGCCTCCATGCCCTGGCCATCGCACCGGACGACGGCCATTCCGCGTTACCGCACGCGCTGGCACGCAATGCACCCCAACAGTTCGAGTGCGGCGAAGCTGAATCCGCGCTGGTCGACCTGCAGATTGCGCGACTCCTGGGCGTGAGCGGATTCCTCTGCCAGCCGCTTGCGCTGGCCGACGGCCAGACAGGCGTTCTGGTGGCGGGCGACGCTGCGCCGGGCCTGGGGGTGTCGCCGCTTTGGCGCTGCCTGCTGGCCGAATGCACCGAAGCGCTGAACCCGCGCGCCGGATCGGCCGGCACGCTGCCGGGGGAGTCGCCGGCCGTCGTGCCGCCGCCGGTCGACGGCATCCCGCGCGAGCGCGTGCGGCGTGCCATCCATGAGGTCGCCAACCCGCTCACCATCATGCGCAACTACGTCAATCTGCTGGGCGAGCGTCTGGGCACGGATTCCTCGGTACAGCGCGACCTCGACATCATCGGCGACGAGATCGAGCGCGTGGCACGCATCGTGCGCGGGCTCACCGCAGCGGAAGAGACCGCCGCGCCGCAGGCGCAGATGGAGCTGGCCTCGGTCAACGGCATCGTCTCCGAGCTGGTGCGCATGGCGCTGGGCACCCTACTTGCGCCGAACAAGGTCACCGTGCAGATCGACCTCAACCCGGACGTGCCGCCACTGCCGCTCAACAAGGATCTGTTGAAGCAGGTGCTGTTCAACCTGGCGAAGAATGCCGTCGAGGCCATGCCGGCTGGCGGCCATCTAAAATTCAGCACGCGCCTGATCGACGTCGAGGGGCAGCGGCAGGTCGAGCTCGAGGTTGCCGATACCGGCCCCGGCTTACCCCCTGATATGGTCACCCACCTGTTCGAACCGGTCGTCAGCAGCAAGGGCGGCGATCATGCCGGCCTCGGGCTGTCGATCAGTCGCAGCCTGGTCGAACGGCTGAATGGCCAGCTCGATTGCCGCAGCACGCCCGACGGCACCCGCTTCCTGATCCGCCTGCCCATCTTGCAAAATGGCCAGGCCCCGCTCACGACAACACGCTATGGGTCGATGTAACCCGGCAAGAGGAGAAAACGCATGACGCATGATCCCGTCGAAGCTGAAGTGCACGGCACGGTCAGTGCCTTCCCGGTTCGTCCCCGCATTCTGGTGGTGGACGACGAACCGCTGATACTCGAAGGCCTGAAACGCCTGCTGGCGGCACGCGAATACGAAGTGTCGATCGCCAATGGCGGCTGCGACGCGCTGATCGCCATCGGCAAGCAGCAGTTCGACGCGATCCTCCTCGACCTCGGCATGCCCGACCTCAACGGCAACGAAGTGCTGCGTTTCGTCGCCGAGCGCAGCCCGGACACCCCCGTGATCGTCGTCTCGGGCGAGAGCGCGATCGACGCCGCGATCCGCGCCCTGCGCGGCGGCGCGGCCGACTTCGTGCGTAAGCCCTACGAACCAGAAGAGCTGCTGCGCCGGATCGACAACGTGCTGGCGCGGCGGCGGCTGGAAAGGGAAAACAACCACATCCTGCAGCGCCTGCAGCAGTCGGAAAAATGGCATCGCTTTCTGGTCAACAGCTCGCCCGATTTCATCTACACGCTGGACTGCGAAGGCCGCTTCACCTTCGTCAACGACCGCATCGAAAGCCTCCTCGGCTATCGCCGTGAGGACCTGCTTGGTCAGCACTACAGCCAGGTCGTGCATGAAGACGACATCGCCCGCGCCGAGCACGTGTTCAACGAACGCCGCGCCGGCGACCGCAACGCGCGCAACATCGAGATCCGCTTGAAGTGCAATCCCGGCGCGCGCCGGCCGCGCCTGATGAACGGCCGCTGCAGGTCGGTCGAGCTCACCGCCACCGGCATGTACGACGAGGAGGCCAGCCCGTTCGAGCAGCGCTTC